>SLHT01000122.1 GCA_007136055.1 Syntrophomonadaceae bacterium | reverse complement strand
TTATGGCCTTTGTCCTGGGGGCACTGGGAAGCCGCTTGGCCTGGAATAACCGCCAATGGGACAGCCTGGAGCAATTTGTGCAGGTGCAAAAATTATGGAGCTTGTTTGGCCTGGGAGTTCTTTTTGGTGCACTTATAGGGGGCTTGGCCACTTTAGCTCTGGTAGCCTTTATCGTTATGAACGTATTCTTTTAGAAAGAGAATGTCAAGGGGACGGGGGTTTGACAACTTAATTTAAGCTTTTAAAGCAACCCCTCTGTTGAGCCCGGTGATCCTGGATATTTTTATAACCGATAGCCCATCATGATTATTACCGTTAAGCTTGCTTAGAGATCAAAACCTGTATCAACTAACCGGTCCCGGTTAATATAAGCATTGAAACTGCTCCAGGGGGATTGTTTAAATCTTCAACCAGGCCCGCCTTGAGCTGGTTCTAATGGATGTATCCCAGAACTGTCAGAAGGAATCGAGATAACGGAAAGTTGTCAAACCCCCGTCCCCTTGACACGCGGTCTTTTTCAGCTTCCCTAATTGGTATAGACGACCTGCAGCCTGAAGGTTACTGATCCAAGGTCACTTACATTATCGTTATTGGTTTCCCTTTCATTAAACTGAAGGCGGATTTGAAATTTTTTGTTTCCAGTCAGGGCATCTTGAATGCCCATTATACCTCGATGGCCAAATTCTTGTGCAGTTGGATCGTTTAATTGCGCCCTGCTCGAAAACCTTGCTATTGGTCCTTCTAATGGAGGTAACCTGTAATCACCTGCGCTTAGACTCACATATGGATGGACGTAAGCCCTTAAGGTGCCGAGTTCCCCGAATGGATCTCCAAATATCAATACTCGAGGTTCTACCAGCCTGGCTGAGACTATAGTAGCTGTACTAGGAATACTGCTCAGGTCAAAAGTCATAAAACCCTGATATCCCCTGTTGTCACTATCATCACCAACTTGAGCTAGTCCAACTATGGTACCAGCTGAATTAACTGATCCTATTTGTTTAGGCTCTATAGTTATAGTGCGTTGGCTCACTAAAGGAACATCAGGAGGAACAAAGACACCGGGCTCGGGAGCTTCGGCGCCTATCGGGGCCCGAACAGTGATGTCGATGCTGTCAACTGCTTCACCGTCCCGGCCATCCCTAACCGTTAGAGTGACCCTGTAGGTGCCGGCGGTATCAGGCGCTGTCCAGCTGATTGGATTAACAGCAGGGTTGCTGGCAATAGTCCCTCCATTAGCACTCCATGCATAGGTAAGGGGGTCGCCATCCGGGTCGCTGGCATGGGCGGTAATTGTTATATTGTCGTTTAATAAAACAGTTCCAGATGATTTTGTAATGCTGGTTATCACCGGTGGCCTGTTGACAGGGTCGGGTTCATCTTCGCCGTTGTCACCGCCGTCACCTGGGCCGGGATCACCGTTGTCTCCGTCTCCGGGAGGCGGAGGGGTCTCTTCATCGTCACCATTGCCCCCATCGCCTGGATCGGGAGCGCCGCTTCCGTCCGGAGCGGGAGAACCGCCTGGGCCTACTGTCCCCGTTGAGGCTCCTACCATGATCCCGCCAAAGAGCTCGAGTTCAGCCACGACGGTGCCGCTGGGATTTGAGGCGATGGCCTTTAGCAGGAAGTTTTCGTCTTCTTCCAGCAAAAGGAGGGTGCGGTTGGCCTCCACCTGACCCATCCCGTCATTACGGTTAAAGCTAACCTGCGGTTCCGGTTTGCCTTCAACCTGCGCCTCAACCACCACCCGGTAAAGGCCGGTTGCCTGATCCGGCCCTACCTTTTCCACCACGGCAAGAGCCAGGGTTGGTTCTGTATCGGTCGGAAAGACCAGGTCGCTCAAAGGGCTGATTAAAAAGAGCAGCACCAGGATGATCAGAACCAAAACAATAATCAGCGGGACAAAAAAGCTTTTCTTCGCACCTTCGTTACGAGTAGTTTCCATCATCGCACCCCTTTCAAAATTAGATACAAGTACGGTTCAATCTTATCTGTTTTTAATTACCTTCACGGTCTATTCGAAAACCTAGTTCTGTTTCTTGGCGACTACCTTCGCGATGCAGCCTAAAATAATGGCGCCTGGAGGAAGCGGATAATTTGCCGTTAGCGGTTGGTCGGCGCCCCAGTGTCGATCCTGCTGCCAGAAGACATTAGCCACACTCAAGTTGCCACTATGGTGATAGCTGCTACCAAAAGTTAATTATCAAAGAGCAAAACAAGATCAAAGTTGTTTGACAGGGCACTAGCCAGGTGGTGTTTACAAGCTGTCAGTTTCGTTATGTAGCTTCATCTTGATTCCCCATCTATTATGCAGGATATTTTAAATGTTGTCGTTATTACATCATATCTACTTTGCCTAGATATAAAAAATTTATGAACATGCCATCGGGTTGGGATAATGTCATAAACTTCCACATGCCCACTTCCGAAACGCGTAGGTAAGTTATTATCCGCTCCCCACGTGTGACGCGGTAAATAAATAAAATTACTAATCCAGCTGTCCCGCCCACGAGATACGTTTACAGTTACCTCAAGGCTTTCATCACCAAAAATGAGAAATCTACCGGAGGCATGGGATAAACTTTTCCTACATCCACCATGATAGTTGCAAAGAGTCCAATCTGGATTTGATACAAGTTGGTATAAAACCACATTTCTATCATGACCATAACCAGATATAACAGAAGCAGTAAATTCATAATCAATACTTTTGTTACGCATACTAAAAGGAGCTTCTACCCCAGTGAGTACAATCTCCAGCTCACCCCCGGCAGGTACATCGAAGGTGTTATTGTCTGTGTTTAGCTCGTAGATGAGGTTCTCGGGATCAACCCTTACCGTATAGCCTTCGTGCATCTGTAAACGTGTAGGGCTGCTTATTTCGCCAATGAGCAAAGTGGCGGTTTCAAATCGCCCGAGAGTAACATTGTGAGCAGAAGCAGCTTCTGCACCACCCAGATCAAGCATACCGGAAAACATGGCATTGGCTTCAAAAGATACCGTACGGTTTGTAAGCGGTCCCTGGCCCATATTCGTGATCGTGATCGCCAGCTGACCGGTTCCTTCTCCGGGTACAAAACCAACATCGTTAATGACCAGGTCCGGTGCTGGTTGACAAACTGGGATGCTGGTTATCCTCCCTCCGGTTAGATCGCCCTCTTGAAGAACATCGTTGTAGGGGTCGATCAACACACAAGCGTCATAGGGCGGGTCGAGACGCATGGATGTTTGCTCCAAAACGGTACGCTGACCAGGTTCAAGGGCAAAGTTAGGCCAGGTATAAACACCGATGGAAGAACCATCACGGTTTTGCAGCTCAACCTTAAGGTCGCGCCAGGGCCAGGTCGCCGTACCAATATTGCGAACATGCAGACTGACCAAACCACTATCATCCACTTCAAATCTTTCAAGGTAAATCAAGGGCAGCGGTTCCCACCCTTCCACACCAGAACCGACAGGGCTGCCAAATGCAGGTCCCCATACATAGCTAACCTGGCAGCGTCCATTATCGGCAACTAAAACACCTTCATTTTGCCGGTCAAACCTTTCCCGTCCGGCTGTGCTGGTCAGACTGTATACCGGAGAGGAAGCTTCAGCAATCAGGTCATCACATCCAGCATCACTTGGTCTTCGGCATCTTCCGTAATCCTCATCCATGAAGTGAAAGCCGAACTGAAAGGAACCGTCATCTGGTATTTCCACCAGTAAAGTAGGCCTTCCACTGAAGTGCCAATCTGGGTTGGCAGCTAATTCTGCCAAATCGTAGAGGGTATGATGATAAAAGCCATCTGGTAGGTCCGGACTGCCCCGGTTCCAGCCGCGAGTAGGATTGGTGTTGAATTGAATCCTTTGGTTATTGGCAAAGAAATAGCCGTAAACTGGTCCGACATCACCTCGGTGCGGTGGCCGACGGCCATCGCCACCCAAGTTGAACGTTTCAAGTTCAAGAAAAGTGATCTCTATTTCACGCTGGCAGTTAGCGACTTCCGATTGCAGCCTGGCAATAGATGGTAGCGATTCCGGCCCATCCGGAATACCAATACGATAGGCTGTAACTGAAAAAACATAAGTCGTGCCACAAGGCGGGTTAAGCCACTCAGTAGGAAGCATGCTTTCCCGCGCCCTAGCCGGTTCCACCCATTGCAGGCCACTATTTAAGTAAATACGGAAGCCATCTATCGGCTCCTCATCGGGGCGTGGGTTATAATCCCAGCGCAGTGACTGGTTTCTATCATCCAACCGCGCATTCTCGGGTGGAGTCATATTTATATCGGTATAAAGCGGGACTCCGCGCTCTCCTCCTTCAGCAGGTGCAATGCGGAAAGAGAATTCAAAGCTGTAGTCACCATCGTCCGCACCACCGCTTAAGGGCATACCTGTCCATAATTCAGGGGGAATGGGATCCATGAAATAGTACAGTTCTACAGAATCAGTTCCGCTTTCTAAAACTCCCACCAGGGAAAAGCTAAACGGTAAGCTTTGATTATGAGGCCAACTAAATAGTGGCATAACGTTACCGGCCACGGATGATATATCCCATCTTGTAGTTCCGTCTGCATCAGTAGAAAGGATGTGGATAGACTCCCCGATTCCTAAATCGTCATGTTCGTCGGGGAAGCGATGCTGGGGAAAGTCTCCATAACTAACATAAAGATAGAGCTGTTCAAAAGGGGCGGAGGTGGTTAAGCTGAGCAGCTCCAGTTGCAACCTGGCTCGGTCATCTATCCGTTCAGTTCCCAGCAAGTCAAAGATATAATCCTGAGCCGGGCGGAGGAGGAAATCCTGGGCAGGACCAAGTATGTAATCATCTATTACCCCGGGCATTAAAAAACCTGAACCGGGCGCAGCTCCTTCGGGGAAAGGGGGATCATCAAGTGGTGGGTCATCAGCAGGAGGATCATCATCCGGTGGGTCGACCTCAGCGGGTGGTTCCTCTATATCTTCTGGAATAATTATTTCATCGCCTGGGTCGAGCTCATCCAGATCAAGATCGGGGTTGGCTAATTCCAGCAGGTCCGGATCAAGACCGTACTCTCCGGCAATGGAGCGTAGTGTATCACCCTGTCTTACAGTATGCAGACCTTCTGCTTCACCTTCGCTCTCGCTTACATTGATCACGATTGAAGCCTGCCCTTCGGTACCGTCAGTAGAAGTGGCACGGACAATAATCACGTTGCTGCCGACATTAGTGGCCAACCAGCTGCTGGATAAAACCAGCGAGTTGACTGTGTCCTCTCCACTAGCTTTATGCGCATCAACAAAAATATTGTTCACCCAAAGCTCCACGCTGCTCAAAGCTTTCTCACAGCGCGCTGTAGCATGGACAGCTACTATTTCACCAACCTGAAAGGGTTCACGGTTAAGCGGTGAGTGTATCAATACCAGCGGTTTCGATTCTATAGCGCGACCGTTTTGGTATATAAAGATCAGGGTCAGTATGATAACTAAAAGAAATAACAGCAAAACAATGGTCAGCCGGGCTGGCCGGCGCAGGGCTATTTTATTTTTCATGTTAACCTCCTACATAAGCAAGATAGCAAAATGCGACCAGTCAGACCAGGGGCTAAGATTGCCGGCCCCGTCAACTGCACGTACCCGCCAGCGATAGTACCAGCCGCATTCTACGGAAACTGAGGCTTCTTTTCCCTGGATTCCTGTCAACGAACCGCCAGGTGCAGGCTGCCAGTTGTTGTCGCCAAAATGCCTCTGGACTTCAACCCTGTATTCAGAGATCCCACTTGGGTCAGTCACCGGCAGCCAGGCCATCGACTGCTCAGGCTTACAGGCGATATCTAAGCCGTCAGCCGGAGCAAAAGGTGTTGGTACCGGGGGCGGTGTAGTATCCGGTTTAGGTTCTGCAGGAGGGGGGGATGGCGGTTTTGGTGTAACACAGGATCCGGTTACCCTGACCTCCAGGGTGCGCCGCTCCTCGGAACCGTCAAGATTAAAAACCCTCAGTGTGTAAAGCCTGTTCTCACAAAGGCAATCACGGAAATTGCCTGCTAAGGGTTGTTCAGATCCTTCAAAGATAACACGGCTGGCATTTTCCACCCTCCAGCGGATAGTTGTACATTCTCCTGCCTCAATTTGCGGGGGATCAGCCCAGAATTGTATGGTTGCCTTCGGCTCAGTTACTGGGGTGTCACTGGCGGGCGGATCTTCTGCTACAGGCGGGGTATCCTGAGGCTCACCTGCTTCTGCAACAACCAGTTCTTCTTCCGGTTCTGGAACCTCCATTCCGAAGGTTATCCGCACCACATCTGGTAAGCTGGCTGTATCATCCATACCCATGGCAACAGCTTGTATGGTATATTCCCCGGGCGTTTCGGGCGTCCACTTGGTACTAAAAGCGGCTAATCCCGCCTGCATAGGTGGGTTATTAATGACGTCCAGCAGCTCACCGTTAACCCAGATTTCCACACTCTTTACCATATCTTTTGCCTCGGAGTGCCCTTTTATATTTATCTCCTGTAATTCAGAAAAAATCAGGCCATTAAGCGGCACATCCAGCCAAACCGTAACACTGCCCTCTGAATCTGTTTGCCTGCACCCAGACAGTAGGGTTAAGCAGAGTAAGAGACTAATAAAAATAACCTTTGGAAATAGGGTTAATCTAAAACTTTCAGCAAACACAGCAGACCCTCCTTTATTAAAGAGTTTTAATGATCAAATTCCACTTCAATAGTAACCGTACTGCAGTGAAAGAGAAAAATATCTTCTAAATGGTTATTATTTGTTGCCCTGTTTAAACCTAATTTAATTTGCATTGTCCTGGATCGCTCATTGATGTAATTAATTAATTCCGTCTTAAAAGTCGGCGAACTCAAGACAAGCGGCCTGCCGCCTGGTGTAGCAAAATCTGCAGTTGCACAGTTGAAGATATGCCTGCACCCCGGCAAAAATCTCAAGCTCAGCCTCTGCTGTGCCTCTGGAATTAGATGCCATGGCTTTAAGCAAAAAGGCTTCACCTTCTTCCATTAGTAAAAGGGTATGGTTGGTTGACTCCATTATGCCAATCCCGTCATTACGGTTAAATGTAATCTGCGGTTCTGGTTTGCCATCAACCTGAGCTTCAACAACTACCCGAAAAAGGCCGGATGATGTTTCAGGCCCGGTGCTTTCTACCACGGTGAGGACAAGGGTTGGCTCAACGTCGGGAGAAAAGACCAGGTTTTTCAAAGGACTGAGTAAAAACACTAGCACAATGATAATCAGGGATAGAATAGTAACCAGCGGTACAAAATAGGTTTTCTTTGCACTTTTATTACGGGCAGCTTCCATTGTTGTGCCCCTTCCGAAGTCTAAAACTATGTGGGACTTATTTTGTAGCAATTATAAAAATATTTTAAGGTATCACTGTGAAATTTTTATGAAATTTAATGCATTAAAAAATTAAACTGAACTAATGGTTTAAACAATTTGCTGTTCCCTGATGGGTTTTACTTTATATGCTTGGGGTGTGGTAGGAAGAAAAACAAAAGTGCAATAAAGAAATAAAAAGATTTGGAAGAAACTTCAATTCAGATCGCCTGGAAATAGCTATTTCCTGATAATGCTACTGGCTGCTGCTATCATGTTTTTATCCGGTTCAATATTAAGCTCTTTGTTCAGGCGTGTTTTATAGTCATTGAATATTTTTTGTGCTTTACTTCTTTTCCCTGCTTTAGCATAAACATTAATTAATGCCAGGCAAGTGCTTTCACTGAAAGGATCAGCAAGGATAGACCGCTCCAAAATAGCCTCGGCCTCTTTCAATTTACCCTGATTTAAATAAGTAGAACTTAAACGCAGGCAGGTATCCTCGTAAACAACTTTACATTTTTCTCTTCTAAAAATCAGCATATCGCCATAATCCCTGGATTCGAGAAGTTCCCCCCTGTATAGCAAAACAATTTTTCCCAGTATTTCCTGGCTATAATTCACATCAGTGATTTTTTTCAGATCATTATGCAACAATTCGTGGTAAAGATTTTCGAAATTAGCAAGATCTATTTCAACCTCATTGCCCGTCTTCAACTCCAATGCTTCGTGAGTTTCAATAAATAGCGAATTATTTCCAGTAAAATCAACTCCATATGCGGATAGTATTTTTCTAATCTGGTAAAGTGCAGTTCTTAAAGATGTTGAAGCAGAATTAAAATCTGAATCGGGCCAAAATAAGTCAATAATTTTTTCTTTAGAAACTGTTTCGCCCCGTCTTAATAGTAAATACTCAAATATACCCCTGTTCTTTTTTGTTTTCCAGGCTGTGTCCGGAACTGTCAAGCCATTTACCTGGATACTTGGTTTTCCGAAAAGGTTAGCCTTGATAAGATAATACTTTTTCCCTGGATTTTCTTCTAACTCATTTAAGAATTCACGTGTAAAAGCAAGGACAGTTCCTTCATTTAATACAGCGCATTTATTAATAAGAAAAAATGCAGTATTTTCGTTAGAAAGTCGCTTTAAAAACTCACCGGCATAACCGGTAGAATATCCATAAATTATGGCGCGAATTAACATCTCAACTATTGTGGGAAGGTGCAGGTCCCATAACATATAATAAGGACCATTTTCTCCTAATTTCATCGCCTTTTTCAAGTAATAACAGCCACGCTTTATGTTGCCCATATCAAAATATAGCTTTGAAAGGTGGAAGTAAGTGCCGCACAGCACCTGCCCAGCTTTTTTTGCTTTTGATTTTTTTATTGACTGCCGGAGGCATTTTTCGGCAAGGCTAAAATCACCTATTTCACGGGCCAGTGCTCCCAGGACAGACTGGTATATTTCTTCAACCATCAAACCGGGCTTAAGCTTCTTAATCATCTCTGCTTCCCAGGCTATTTCCTTCAAGTCAACCTCGTTTTTCCCAGCCTGGGTGGACCACAAACGTTTTAACATTTTTATCAGCAATAACAATGCCTGGTTTCCAAACTTCTGGTAAGTAAAAACTGCTTCATCAAGCTTAGCCTGGGCTTCATTATATTTGAATTTTAAGTAATCATCGCATGCAGAGAGATGCTTGGCACCTGCCACAAAGAATGAAAAACCATTTGTTTCGCTAATCTGCTTCAATGCCGTCAGTTTTGGCTCAAGTAAGTCAAACTTATTCTGCATGGTATAAGTAAAACAAATCAGGTATAAAGCAGTAGCCCTGGCTGGGTCTGTTTGCTCAACACAGTTTAGGGTAAGTGCTTTTGCAATCAGTTTTTCGGCACTTGTAAGCTTACCCAGGTAAAAGTTCATAATTGCTGTATAGGCAAGATACAGCCAGTAATCTTCCTCCTGTAAATCAGAGGTATCTAGAATTCCAGCAAATTCTAGCCCTTGCACATGTTCATTATTTCCAACTGCATTCATCATTGACAGTAGACCCAGCCAGCTGTTTGCTTCATCTTTTAAGGGCTGCAGGTCATCGATTGCTTTTTTGGTAATGCTGACAATGCCGCGCATATTGTTTTTACAATAGTGAATAAAAACCAGTGAGGTTGCCGAGCGGTAGAGAAGTAACGGGTTATTTTGTGCCCTGGAATAATGGTAAGCTTTATTCAATAAGCTCTCTGCTTCCTTAAATTCATTATGCGGTAGCAGCAGGGCTTTGAAAATTAAAAGCACCGGGTTATAGCTGACAAGCTCCTGTGGAAGCATAGCCAACCATTTATTCAGCTGACCGCTTTTGCCGACCAGCATAAACCTGATGCCAACGCCGGTTACAAGTTCAATAGTTTTTTCCAATGCAGTACATTCTTTTATATGCTCAATAGCCTGGCTGAATAATTCACGCTCGAGATAGTAAACTGCAGCCTTAAAATGGAGTTCCGCGAGCTGCTGCTTAGAAAATAGCGTTTTTGCATTTTTTTGCAAGTATTGTTTTATTAAGTTGTGAAAACGGTATTGCATCGTTTTTTCACCTTCAAGCGAAACAAACATGTCCAGCTCAGGGTATTTAAAAATCTCGATCTCCAAGTCATGAAGATCATAGATCGATGCCGCACTTTCTTCTGTGAAACCATCTAGCAGGCTTAACCTGCAAAGGTTTTCTAAATCTGTGTTCTTTATTTTAGAAAATACTTCTTGTGACAGATAGCGGTAGAGGCCGGGGGCATTTTCTAAACAATAGACAAAAGGTAAATTGCCACCTTTTTGGCGCTTTAGGTCCTGGATCAATATCAATGCTGCACCAATCCAACCCTCAGTTATAAGACTTATTTTTTTTATTTGGTCACTATCGATTAAGTTATATTTAATGGTTTTTATTAAAGTGTTTAACTCCTGAGTACTAAACTGCAGATCGGCCAGGTTAACTTGAAGGTGTTTGTTTTCGAGTTTATACTTTTCATCAATAATTGACTGGGAATTGCTGCTGAGGAAATATGTTTTAAGAAGAGGTGGAGTATTTCTGACTAACTGCCTTAATAAGCCTGCCATGACTCCAGAATATTCAAGATTTTGGCATTCATCAAAAGCGAGGTGAACAAATTTAGGATTTTTCGGATTATAGGCTTTCCATAATTCTTCACAGGCAAGCCTTACCAGTTGTCTGTAATAAAAAGCCTCCTGGCCTTCTTTAATTGCTATTCCAATACAATCTGATAGGCATTTGGGGTAAATTAAAGTATCAAATAATTTAGAAAAATAAACGCCGGGGCAGTTATCTTCAGGTTCAACTCTATACCAGAGAATTCTGTTTCCATCTGGAAGGCTATTAAAAAAGGAAGCAACAAGAACAGTTTTCCCGTATCCGGTTGGAGCATTGATTGATACCGTCTTCACTGCCTGCATTTCCAGGTAAAGCCTGGCAATACGCTCGCTGGTAATCAGATGCTGGGGAAGCGAAGATGCGATCATTTTTCTCGTGAAGATGTCTTTTGATTTCAAAAGTTGTTACCTCAACTTAAGAGATATCCTAATGAATTCTACACAAACCCAAGATCTCCTTTTTGAAATCATAAAAATCAAATTATTCTGCCATCTCAAGACTTACTTCAATCGCCTTCAGATCAAAATTAATCTCTTCCCTAAGATATGTCAAGGGGACGGGGGTTTGACAACTTTATTTAAGCTTTTAAAGCAACCCCTCTGTTGAGCCCGGTGATCCTGGATATTTTTATAACCGATAGCCCATCATGATTATTACCGTTAAAGATGGTTAGGGCAAAATCTATATCAATTATCCGTTCCTGCTTAATTATTAATTGATACACCAGGGGTATTTGCTTTAAATCTTCAACCAGGCCGGCCTTGAGCGGGTTCTAATGGATGTATCCCAGAACTGTCAGAATGAATCGTGATAATGGAAAGTTGTCAAACCCCCGTCCCCTTGACACTTAATTCTTCTTGGGTTTCAGCCCTTTCAGGGCATCGGCCAGAGCAGTGTTTATTGGCTGGTTGTCGTCCTTTTTTTGTTCCTTTATGTACTTGGAGACTTCCTTCTTGGAGACTTTTTGC
>SLHT01000262.1 GCA_007136055.1 Syntrophomonadaceae bacterium | reverse complement strand
TCTTCTTACTACCACCACTAAAATATTTCCCTTTCAAAACATACCTTTATTGACAGTTAATGATCCAGGCTCTCCTATCTGCAATCTGCAAAACCATTTTATAAACAACAACCTTGCTGTTTATGGCAGTATGATAAACAGCGATAATAAACTTGAGGGAATCAACAGCGATGATATTTGTCTGATTAAAAATCAGCTTCCGGTGGTTGTCCTGGTTGAAGCTGACGGCTCAAAGGGGATGCCGATTAAAGGTTACTCTACACATGAACCGGCTATACCGGCTTGTTCCGATCTTAATTTCGCCGTGATCGGTGCCGATGCCCTTGATGCTGCTGTAACTTCTGCTTCAGTCCATCGTCCTTTTGAGTTTGCTGCTTCCGTCAATGTCAGTGAAGGAGCAATTATCGACGAAAAGCTAATTGCTAACACCTTCAGTGCTATGCTCGGCCTGGGCCGCATGCAGGCTCCCGGCGCAGATAATAAATGTGTGCTGAACAAAGCAGATCTATTAGCAAATACAGGTCAGACAATGCTGCGTATCGCAGAAATGTTATGTAATCAGCATAATAGACCTGAACATCTATATGCTACGGCTGCCCGCAGCCAACGCCCGGTTAAAGTAATCCTCAATCTTAGTTCCGGAAAACCGGAGGCCGATGTTTCTGCTGTTGTGCTGGCAGCAGGGACAGCAACACGGATGGGTGAAGATAAGCTGCTTTTACCCCTGGGAGGATTGACAATTCTTGAATATACCCTTAACCGGATAGCAGCCGCAGGCATAGAAGATATTATTGTTGTTATCAGGCCGGACAGCCCATGGCCGGATAAGCTTGATCAGTCAAAATATAACCTGGTAGTAAATGAGAAGTATCGTACCGGCATGTCTTCTTCGTTAAAAACAGGTTTAAGCGCTGTTAACAGTAAGGCCCAGGGTGTAATCTTTGCTCTTGGCGATCAACCCTTTATTCCACCTGCAGTATACAGGGAACTTGTTGAATCTTATAGCCGCAATTTAAAGCTAATCACCTGCCCTGTATATAAGGGTAAGCGTGGCAATCCGACTTTATTTGATCGGAGAACCTGGCCTGCTTTAAACAATTTATCAGGAGATCGGGGAGGAAGATCGTTCTTCAGCAAGTTGCCTGCCAGCGAGATCGATTATGTGGATACCAAACATCATGCCGTGACTATCGATATTGATAGCCCAGAAGATTACCGGAAACTAAGATAATGAGTGTATTGCGTTTATAATTTGCCACATAAACTTACCTGCATTATTATTGCTCAGCGCATTGTATAAATTATTATTTTTTGCAGGATTGAGATTGTTTAAAAAGAATACTTTTATTTAGCTTTAGAATTTCAAACAAAACATTATTAACGAGGGAGTAAATATGTCTGATATTGAAAAAATGAAAACACAGCACCGGACTTTAACTGAAGCGGATTTTGATCTAGTGCCCCTGAACAGAGGTTATGCTGATCGGATTTTACGAATTGATTTAGACAAAAATGAAATTTCCACTTCAGCAGTAACTCAACAGATGAAAGATCTCTGGATCGGCGGGAAAGGTTTTGATCTCTGGCTTACTTTGCCGGAAATAGACCGGAATACCAAATGGGACAGCAGCAACAACCCGATCTGCTTTTCATCCGGACCCCTGGGTGGGACCACTTCATTTCCCGGTTCCGGAAAAACCCTGATCACAACTATTTCTCCACTGACCAATCTGATTATCGACAGTAACGTGGGCGGACACTTTGGTCCCTACCTTAAATTTGCCGGTTTTGACGCCCTGACCGTGATTGGAAAAGCTAAAGAAGACGTGATTATCTTTGTTGATACTGTTGCCGGAAAAATCACTGTCGAAACAGCTCCGGAAGAAAGTGTCGATTCCCATCTGGCTGCGGAAGAGTTTACAGAAATGTATGCTGAAAACGATATAGATAAAAAAAATATTGCCGTTGTATCTGCCGGCAGGGCAGCTGAACACACGCGTATGGGCATCCTGAATTTCTCTTTCTGGGACTGGCGACGCAATGCAGCCCGCCTGAAGCAGGCCGGAAGGGGCGGTGTCGGAACAGTATTCCGTAACAAGAACCTGAAAGCGATCGTTATCAAAAACCGAAACTTTACCCCGGCCTGGAAGATAGAAGAAAATAAAGTTGCCCGCTATGTGACTCCAAAAAGAATATCGCTCCAGGATAGCGTCGATGATATTAATGAAATTAAGTCAATAATCAGGAAGTGGGATAATGATCCAGAGTATGTAATAGAAATGATGCAGGATATCCAGGATCGTTACAAGCACATTTCTAAAACCGCGGTTGACCTGCTCTGTAACCAAACCGGGACTCCAAAAGCAACGATTTACCACATTGCAACATTCTATAAATCGTTCAGCCTGGAGCCGAAAGGCGAGACTTTAATCCAGGTCTGCCTGGGAACTGCCTGTCATGTTAAGGGAGCGCAAAATGTAATGACGTCTTTTGAGAGATCTCTTGGCATCAAAGACGGCGGAACCACAAATGATCGTAAATACAGCCTGGAAGGAGTGCGCTGTCTCGGCGCCTGCAGTATTGCACCGGTCATTAAAATTGGCGATGAGGTTATCGGCAGTGTTCAGGCCAAGGATGTCGAAAAAATCCTCGATGATTACCGGGCTGAGAAACGTGAGCAAGCAGAAGAGGGCCAGGTAGCTGAAGACAGCAGCATGAGCCGTATCGAAAGCACCGGCCTGGAAAAGATAAAAATAGAGCAGGAGGAAAACAGGGCTCGCTATAAGGGAGCACTGATGGTATGTACCGGAACGGGTTGTGTCTCGGCTAAGGGGTTCAATATTTATGATCGTCTGAAAAAAGAACTTGTTGCCCGCAGCCTGGAAAATGATTATCTGGTTGTAAAAACAGGCTGCAATGGTTTTTGTGCCGTCGGCCCGATCGTAGTGATGCAGCCCCAGGGAATATTTTATCAAAAAGTAAGTGAAGAAGATATTACTTCAATTATTGATGAACACTTGCTCGGCGGAAATGTGGTCGAAAAACTGCTTTATAAAGACCCTCAGACCGAACAACCCTATACCAAAATGAATGAAATTGAGTTTTTCACAGAGCAGCAGCTGATTGCCCTGCGTAATAAAGGATTAATCGATCCGGAAAATATCGATCACTACATCGCCCGTGACGGTTACCGGGCCCTTGCTAAAGCCCTGGAAATGAATCCGGGCAGCATTATCGAAGAGGTAACCTCTTCAGGAATCAGGGGCCGCGGCGGCGGCGGTTTTCCGGCCGGCGTCAAGTGGCAGTCCTGCAAGAAAGCGATGGAAGAAAGAGACGAAATCTCATACATTGTCTGTAACGCCGACGAAGGAGACCCCGGAGCCTTTATGGATCGCAGCATCATTGAAACAGATCCTCACTCGGTAATAGAAGGGATGCTAATTGCTGCCAGGGCTTTGCAATCAACAGAGGGTTATATCTATATCCGCAAGGAGTACCCCCTGGCTCTTGAACGTCTTGAAAAAGCCCTCCAACAGGCCCGGTCGAGGGGCCTGCTCGGCGAATCAATCCTGGGGACTGATTTTAATTTTGACATTCACATCCACCGTGGGGCCGGCGCTTTTGTTTGCGGGGAATCCACTGCCCTGATGGCTTCAATGTCCGGGAAAGCCGGCGACCCGCGGGCTAAGTATATTCATAATGTTGAGTACGGCTACCGCGATAAGCCCACGGTATTAAATAATGTTGAAACCTGGGCCAATATCCCCGAAATTATTCTCAAAGGAGCCGATTGGTTTGCAGAGATTGGCAGTGGTAATGTCAAAGATAACCCCTGGGCTGGTTCCAGCGGAACCAAAGTTTTTTCCCTGGTCGGCGATATCAACAACACCGGCCTGGTGGAAGTGCCGATGGGTATTACCCTGCACGACATTGTCTATAGAATTGGGGGAGGAATTCCCGGCGGCCGGAAATTTAAGGCTATCCAGACCGGAGGTCCTTCCGGAGGATGCATTCCCGAAGAGATGTTAAATATGGAAGTTGACTTCGATACGCTGACAGAAGCCGGTTCGATGATGGGTTCCGGCGGCATGATCGTAATGGACGATCATACCTGCATGGTAGATGTGGCTCGCTATTTTATAAACTTTCTGATTGATGAATCCTGCGGTAAATGCACAGCCTGCCGCGAAGGATTGTTTGCCCTCAACGCAATTCTAACCCGCATAACCAGGGGCGAGGGTAAGGAGGCGGATTTAGAACGACTGCAGGAGCTTTCCGAAACTGTTGCAGCTGCCAGTCTTTGCCAGCTCGGCGGAACAGCTCCCAATCCGGTCCTGACTACCTTGCGTTACTTTAACGATGAGTATATTAAACACATTAAAGATAAAACATGCCCGGCGGGTGTTTGCACAGAACTAATCACCTACTCGATTAATGAAAACTGTACGGGTTGTGTTATCTGTGCCAAAAACTGCCCGACTTCGGCAATTAGTGGTGAAACTAAAGAGTTGCACAACATTAACCAGGAAGAATGCATAAAATGTGGAATCTGCCTGGAATCATGTAAATTCAATGCAGTGGAGGTAAAATAATGGCAATTAAAACAAAAGCCGGTCCTAAAAAGATTGAAATAAGCATAAATGGCAAAGCGGCGACCGTTGTTGAAGGCACTTACCTGCTTAATGCAGTGATGGATGCCGGCTACAACGTGCCTACACTCTGCCACCATAAAGACCTGACACCGGACGGAACCTGCAGGCTCTGTCTTTGTGAAGTCGAAGTTAACGGTAAAAAGAAGCTGGTCACTGCTTGCAACTATCCGGTCCGTGATCAAATAAAGGTTGCAACAACAACAGATGAGATAAAAAAACACCGTAAAAACCTGGCCGAGATGTACCTGGGGCGCTGGCCCAATGTTGAAGTGATTCAGAACATAGCCAGGTTGTGTGGTGCAACTGATGCTGAAAAATATAAGAGCGAACTGACCGATGAAAATCCGAAAGCGTGTATCCTCTGCGGGCATTGTGTCCGTGCCTGCAACTCTTTCATGATCCAGGATATACTCGGTTTCGCCGGCCGGGGCATAAAACGCCACCTTACGATGCCCTTTGGCGATGTTGATCCTCACTGTGTGGGTTGTACTTCCTGTAGCTATGTCTGTCCGACGGGGGCAATTCAAATCACGGACGATATGAATAATCCGGTTGATCCAGAATTAATTCGCAGCCACGGCATGAAAGTTAATGCCGAGATGGCAAACCTTGACGCACTCCAAAACAGGATGCGCGAGGTAGGTACAGCCAACATTGTCGAAGTAATGGACGCTTATGACCTGCTGCCCGTTCATAACTTTAAATTCGGCAAACATCCGGATACTCATAAGATCGATTCTAAAGTGATGAAAAGCAAATACTTTACCCAGGGCGCGGCTGATGCCTGCTGGCTTGGCTGCTCAATGGCCTGTGCAAAAGCGGTAGATGACTTTGAGCTTAAGACAGGTCCTTATAAGGGTCAAAAAGTAGTGGTTGACGGCCCCGAGTATGAAACAGCGGCCGGCGGCTCGAATATGGGTGGTTTCGACCTCGATTTTATTGTAGAATATAACTTTTACTGTGATACATACGGTATCGATACCATTTCTTTTGCCACAACCATGGCTTTTGTGATGGAAGCCTTTGAAGCGGGCATTATTACGGAAGAATATACGGGGGGCAAAATACTGAATTTCGGCGCGATGAAAGAAACCCTTGAGTGCCTGCACGAAATGGCCCGCGGCGATGGTTTTGGCGTGGAAGTGGGCCAGGGAGTAAGAAGACTGAAAGAAAAATGGGTTAAAGAACTTGGAGCAGATCCCGGCTTCCTCCAGGATATCGGTATGGAAGTAAAAGGCCTGGAATTCTCGGAATACGTTTCCAAGGAGTCACTCGCCCAGCAGGCCGGCTATGCTATGGCGATCAAGGGACCGCAGCATGACGAAGCCTGGTTAATATTTATTGACATGGTCAATAATCAGATACCCAGTTTCAAGGATAAAGCAGAAGCGCTTTATTACTTTCCGCTGTTCAGAATATGGTTTGGACTACTGGGTTTATGCAAGATTGTCTGGAACGATGTCGCCCCGGCTGATAACAGTAAGTACCCGCCCCAGGAAGCGGCCAAGATTCCGGATCATGTCGAGAATTACTGGAAATTCTTTGAGGGTATGACGGGAATACCGGTCGATGAAGATAAGATGCTTCTGCAAGCCGAGAGAGTTTTTAATCTCCAGCGGCTGATGAGCTATTACCTTGGTTACGGAACCCGTAAGGATGATCTGCCGCCGCTGAGGGCAATCGGACCGGCGACCGTAGAAGAGTACCTTTCCCGCGAAGAGCGTTATGACAGGCAGATGAAGGAAGATATGGGCATTGATCCCGAAGCTAGAACTGTTGAAGAAAAGTTGTCCATAACCCGTGACTATCGTTACCAACAGTATAATAAAGTGCTTGATGCTGCATATAAGCGGCGTGGTTGGGATGAAAACGGCATTCCTACTGTTGAACGTTTAAAGCAGATCGGCATTGATATACCGGAAGTTATGGCCCTGCTCGAAAAGCCGGAGCAATGATTAAGGAGTTCTTGAAATGATAGTAGTTAACAACAAAGAAAAAATAGAATGGTATGAAGGCATGACCGTTCAGGACGTCCTTGATAAAATGGGCTATGTTTTTCCCCTTATTACGGTCAGTGTTAACAAGCAACTGGTTCATAAAGAAGACTATGCAACCTACGAGGTGCCTGACAATGCCAACATCAATGTATTTCACCTTGCTCACGGAGGATGAAGTAAACAAAGGATAAGAGGTCAGTCGCTTGCGGGAAACCGTAGATTTTAAAAGAATGGTTTCCCGCATCTGATTTTAAACGAATTTGACTGGTTGTTCAGGTAGTGGTATAATTTAGGAGTATAACAATTAATTAATATAGCAGAAAAGCTGGAGAAAAAGGAAAGTGCTTACCCGATTATCGATACCTAATCGCGGTAAACACAAAACTCTAACCATTTCCGTCCGGCTTTTTTAATGAAGTAGTTGCTGGTGCAGGAAGGAATAGTCTTGAAATAGGTTGAGGACATGTTAGCAAAAGTCTTTTTTTGACGGACTTGAAGCAATGAAAAACCTGTTTGAATCTACAGATAGCTGTATTTTAGGACTGCTTTGAGGGAATTGACTGACACCAACCCCTGCTACTGCTATCTGTTGTGCCGCAGGTTTTTTATTTTAAAAGAATAAAATTAGTTGGAGGAGATTAAAAATGACAGCCCGGGAAAGCGGAAGGGTCAAAGTTTATGGCATCGGCAACCCCCTGATCGATGTCCATGCCCACGCCAGCGACAGCGATATCGAAGCGCTAAAACTCAAAAAAGGAACCATGACTTTAATTGACTGTAAGCGTGGCAATGATATTTTAAAGCACATTGAAGACCGTGAGAAAATATATTCCTGTGGCGGTTCTGCTCCGAATTCGATGATTACACTGGCTGCCCTGGGTATTAAGACCGCACTTTCCGGCATGGTCGGCAGTGATCATTTAGGCACAATTTACCAGGAACGGCTGCAAAGCAAAAATGTGCTATCTGATCTTGAAGTTGTTTCCGGTGATACCGGAAGCTGTATTGTCCTGGTAACCCCTGATTACGAGCGGACTATGAGTACCAGGCTCGGTGTTTGTCAGGAATTCAGTCCTGAGCATGTCAGGCACGATCGAATTGCTAAAGCAGAATATTTTTACTTCACAGGCTACATGTGGGATACGGACTCACAAAAAGAAGCCATAAAAGCTGCCATTGCAACTTCACGTAAAAACGGAACAAAAGTTGCTTTTGATGTAGCCGATCCTTTTTGTGTGGAAAGACACCTGGATGAATTCCATGAACTGATTGCTCACAGTGTAGATGTGCTGCTTGCTAACCGTGATGAAGCGCAGCTTCTTCTCGGTTTTGATGATCCGGAAAGGGCCTCTGCCGAATTGGCGAAAAAAAATGTTATTGCAGCGGTTAAAAACTGTGCCGATGGTTCCTGTATATCAGAATACAAGGGCAGGACCTACCTGGTGGATGCTTTTGAAGTTGATGCCGTTGACAGCACTGGCGCAGGGGACACTTACGCCGCAGGTTTTCTGTACAGCTTGATCAATGGATATTCTATTGCCGAAGCCGGTAAAATGGCTTCATATGTTGCCGCCCAGATCGTGAGGCAGACAGGAGCCCAGTTTGACGAAGAAACTGCACATAAAATAAAGCAGGACATTATTGCCGGCAAATGGCGCTGAGGGAACGACAGGTATAGCTGCCTGATAGGTATAGTTTAAAAGGTTTAATTAAAATAATATGGAGGCGATGAAAAATGGATTACAAGGTAGCAGACCTAAGTCTGGCTTCCTGGGGAAGAAAAGAAATTGATATCGCGGAAAAAGAGATGCCGGGATTAATATCAACCCGTGAAAAGTATGCACAGGATAAACCGCTGAAAGGTTTACGTATTACCGGCAGTTTGCATATGACTATCCAGACCGCAGTGCTAATCGAAACTTTAGTCGAGCTTGGCGCTGATGTGCGCTGGGCCAGTTGTAACATATTTTCCACCCAGGATCATGCTGCTGCGGCTATTGTGGTTGGGCCGCCTGAAAAGGGTGGAACAGAAGAAAACCCGAAGGGTGTGCCGGTATTTGCCTGGAAAGGCGAAAATCTTGAAGAATACTGGTGGTGTACCCTGGAAGCGCTAACCTGGCCGGACGGTTCCGGCCCCCATCAAATTGTAGATGACGGCGGGGATGCCACCTTGCTTGTTCACCGTGGTTATGAAGCAGAGAAAAACCGATCTATTTTAGATGAGCCAACAGAGAACAAAGAGCTGCAGACTGTCAATGAAACTTTAAAAGGCAAAATGGCTGAGAATCCGAAGCACTGGCAGGCTGTTGTCAGGGAAATCAGAGGCGTAAGCGAAGAAACCACAACAGGGGTTAACCGCTTATACCAGATGGAGAAAAAAGGCGAGCTTCTATTCCCGGCCATCAACGTAAACGATTCTGTAACCAAGGCCAAGTTTGATAACATTTACGGTTGTCGTGAAAGCTTAGTCGACGGCATTAAGAGAGCCACCGATGTTATGATTGCCGGTAAAACTGCCTTTGTTGCCGGTTTTGGTGATGTTGGAAAAGGTTCGGCAGAAGCGCTTGATGCTTACAAGGCCCGCGTTTTAGTTTCGGAAATCGATCCGATCTGTGCCCTGCAGGCTGCAATGGCCGGATACGAAGTTGTTACGATTGAAGACGCTTTACCGGAAGCTGATATTTATGTGACAACAACCGGGAATAAGGATGTTATCAAAGTAGAGCATATGGAAAAAATGAAGGACCAGGCTATTGTCTGCAATATCGGTCATTTCGATAATGAAATTGAAGTTGATAAACTGGAAAACCTTCCAGGGGTCAAGAAGGTTAATATTAAACCCCAGGTGGACCAGTATATCTTTCC
Organism: Syntrophomonadaceae bacterium; assembly: GCA_007136055.1. Taxonomy (GTDB): domain Bacteria; phylum Bacillota; class Dethiobacteria; order DTU022; family DTU022; genus T3SED10-7. Next base: position 2,033 of record SLHT01000262.1, on the reverse strand, counting down.
CGACGGGCATAGCATTATTTTATTGGCTGAAGGACGCCTGGTTAACCTGGGCTGTGCAACAGGACATCCGAGTTTCGTGATGTCAAATAGCTTTACCAACCAGGTTATGGCCCAGATCGATCTTGCTGAAAACGACCGGGAAAACAAAGTCTACCGCCTGGCTAAGGAGTTGGATGAAGAAGTGGCCCGTCTGCACCTCGATAAAATTGGCGTGAAATTGACCAAAATGACCCAGGAACAGGCTGATTATGTTGGCTACAGTATTGATGGGCCTTATAAGCCGGATCATTATCGTTATTAAGGCTTAGACGGGAATATAACCCTTTAAAAACATAAAATCAGGCCGGGGGCAACAAGCTCCCGGCCTTTTAACGCTTTAGTCCATACAACTAATAGCGACCCTTTAAGCAATAATGTTCAGCAGACCTGGCAAAAGGCACGCCTCCAGGATGCTGGTGCCCTGGGTCAGAATAGCAGGGGCCTGATCAGGGGAATGTATCATGGTATGCCCTTTGAGTTTCAAATTACTGCCGCAGTCTTTTTGCTCTCTTGTTTGCCTCGTAGTAAATATTCTCTTCATCCAGGGTCAGAAACATGCCCTGATCATAGAGCACCTTCCCGTCTACAATAACAGTATCAACATCACTGGCACAGGCAGAATAAACTATATTTGCGATTGCATTATTATGGGGCTGAAGGTGAGGTTGATTAAAGTCAACAATAGCGAGATCGGCCTTAAAACCTTCTTTTAAAATGCCAATATAGTTTTTTTTAATGGCCTGCGCCCCGCCGCGAGTAGCCAGGGCCAGCGCTTCGGCTGCTGTAATAAAGGTCGGATCTTCATGTACACCTTTTTGGAGCAGGCCGGCCAACCTGATTTCTTCGAACATATCGAGGTTATTATTGCTGGCTGCTCCATCTGTGCCGAGCCCAACCAGGGCATTTTTGTCAATCAGCTTTTTTAAGGGAGCTATGCCGTTTCCCAGTTTAAGGTTGCTGCCTGGATTATGGGCGATACCTACCTGGTTGGAAACTAAAATTTCGATATCTTCATCGGTAATGTGAACACAGTGCGCTGCCAGCACGTCACGCTCGAACAGTCCAATTTCCTGCATTAAAGCGACCGGGGTCTTGTTATAGGTTGCCAGGGACTGTTGTACCTCCTGCCTCGATTCGGATAGATGGATATGAATGGGGGTTTTGGATTCTTCTGTTTCACTTAAGACTTTTTTTAGAAACTCTGGAGAGCAGGTATAAGGCGCATGCGGACCCAGGATAGTCGATATCATTCCGCCTGCCTCATTTTGCCAGCTTGCGGCAAAGCTTTTTGCGTCCTGCAAGCTATTGAAACCGTCAACAGCATTATCGCCGATAAACACCTGGGATAGCACTGCCCTGATGCCGCTGTTTAAACAAGCCCGTGCAGTTTGATCCATATAAAAATACATATCGACATAAGTGGTTGTTCCGCCCCGGATCATTTCCAGCAGGGCAAGCGAAGCGCCCCAGAATATATCTTCAGGGGTTAACCTGGCCTCAGCAGGGAATATCTTATCTTCAAGCCAGACCATAAGGGGGTAATCATCAGCATAACTGCGGAATAAACACATCGCAGCATGGTTGTGGGTGTTGATCAACCCGGGTATTACTACTTTTCCCCTGCCGGAAATGGTCTTAACATTGCTGTCGCCATCTTGAATTGGCGGGCCTACAGATTTAATCAAATCGTTTTCGATAAAAATATCGCCGGTATCGTAAACTTCATTATTTTCGTTCATGGTGATAATTGTGGCGTCTTTTATCAGTATTTTAGAAACCATAGATATCCTCCTCAATTAAACATAAAACATTTCAGGCCGGGAATAGTCCCGGCCTTGGTTATTACTGGTGAGCCATCTAGGATTCGAACCTAGGACACCCTGATTAAAAGTCAGGTGCTCTGCCAACTGAGCTAATGGCCCTTAATTTGGTGGAGAGGACTGGATTCGAACCAGTGAAGGCGCTGCCAGCAGATTTACAGTCTGCCCCCTTTG
>SLHT01000178.1 GCA_007136055.1 Syntrophomonadaceae bacterium | reverse complement strand
GAAAGGTATTCCCAACGAAAAAGTTATGACCAAAATTCGCAAGAAATATTCACATGCCTAAGCCAATTATTTGGTCTCCCTTATCTGAAAATGATTTTTCAACCATTCTTGAATATCTTAATGAGACAAAACACAATACTCTATATTATCGCGACAGAAAAGATTCCGTTGACATTTTAAGGATATATGACAATAGACAAGATCCTCAAAAATTATTGTTCTAATCAACCCCTGCACCTAACAGTACCAAATTGCTTTGTATCTTTGAGATACAGTGAATGATACTTTTACTAGCTTTCTCAAAGAGCTTGCAAACAGTCATCGCAGAGAAAAATTGTTTTTAAAATGTTCTTGTAAAGTTTCAAGAAATGCAACTCAGAAAATTCCTCTCCATTTGATTGAGATGGATGAAACGGATACTGGACTGTCTCGCCGCCGGTGGTGCTGGAGGTGCCCTGGTCGGAGCGCAGCCACAGCACGTTGGTGGCGCTGTTGCCTATGCCGGCCGGGCCGGCAGGTAGCTACAAACCTATCCCCGAAAGGGTAAAAATTGTAATTCCGGTTTTGGGATGATGAAAATAATATATACTTATACTTTAAAATATCATGATAAATCCTAATAACATAAAATTTTTCTTTCTCCCTGGAAGTACGGATAAAAGATATACATAAAATTCTTATATTTGTGTCTGATTTGTGAGCTTAAACCTCACTTAAAAGGCATGAAAAAGAATGTTTCTTACAGATCGGCTGAGTTCCTGTATGCATTGAATAAACGGAAAAAGGATTTCTTTACACTAAAAGAAGCCGTTGAAATACTTTCCGGTAAGGATTATTCAACAATAAGAAAATTGCTCAGCGACATGACCAGGAGGGGCCTTATCATGCGCATAAAAGATGGTTTGTACCATCGCATCCCCTACGAACAGCAACCTGATCAATATTTTCCCAACTGGCATTTAACGGCTGAAGCAATAGCACAACCAAAGGAATATTACATAGGTTTTTATAGTGCCCTTGATATTCATGGGCTAATCACACAACCGTCGATGATTGAACAGGTCGTAACCTGGGAAAGAGTAAAACCTAAGATACAGAAAGTTAAAAACGTCCGATTTGAATTTATTACCTTGAGTAAAAATCGATTTTTTGGCTACAAAAAATACTGGATTAACGACTTCCAAAAAGTAAACTGCAGCGTCCTGGAAAAGACATTTCTGGATTGCTTGTTTAAACCTGACTATGCCGGAGGCATCACGGAAATAACCAGGTCGCTATACAAAAGCAGGGATAAGCTGCAACCAGTAAAATTTCAGGAGTATCTTGGTAATTTCAATACGCAGACGGTGTACAAGCGGCTTGGTTTCATTATTAATCAACTCGGCCTGTTTCAGGAACTTCAGGTTTTTATTGCCGGTAAGATTTCTTCATCCTACACTCCACTGGATCCGTCACTTGACAAGCATGGGAATTATAGTTCAAAGTGGAGAATCATAGACAATATTGACTTTAAAACAGTTCTTGACTCAATAAAAACCTAAAGCCAATGATTCAACCTGGAGAAATACAGACCATAGCTGGAAAAGAAGGTGTCCGGGACACACAAATTGAAAAGGATTATGTTATTGCCTGGATAACATTTGGAATCGCCAATAATTCATATCTGAAAGCGAACCTGATTTTTAAGGGTGGGACGGTGCTTAAAAAAGTGTATTTCGAGGACTACCGATACTCAGAAGACCTTGATTTTACCTTCAAAAACACAGACTTTGCTATTAAATCCATAAAAGCCGCTTTTAATGAATTAACCGAATGGGTGTATGAAGAATCCCGGATTTCCCTTTCGATTCAAAATGAAACACAGCACGAAACCGGAAACTTCAATTTCTATTTTGCCTATACCGGACCATTGGGCGGAGCAGGAGCCAACAAAGACATAAAAGTTGACATCAGCCAGGACGAACTGATCTACAATACCCCGCAAGAAAAAAAGATTATCAACGCATACTCCGACCTTGAAGATGGATATAGCATTTTCTGCTATTCACTCGGAGAAGTAATTGCTGAAAAGATGCGTTCAATAATGCAAAGAACTACTCCCAGAGACATTTATGACCTCTGGTATTTGTTTGAAGTAGAGGGGCAGGACATTGAAGACCATATTTTTGCTTTTCAGGACAAGGCAAAGCATAAGGGATATGACCCAAACAAATTGATCGAAATAATTAGACAAAAGGAAAAGATTTTTGCAAAACACTGGAAAGATCACTTGGCGAATCAAATGACAGAATTGCCAGAATTTAATGACGTGTGGCGTGAATTAGGAAAGCATTGGAGAAAATTTCAGAAATTCATTGAATAGAGGCCAACGCTGTTATGCACATTGTCGTGCTAGTTCCTTCACGCATCAAAATGTACTAAATTTAGTATATATCGAAGAAACCCTGACGACCCTGGTTACATCCCCGGCTTTCTTACCTCTTCAGTCTGCGCTGAATGGTTGTTGTTGTCGCTTATATCCTCCCACTCTTCTATTGCTTCTCCGTCAGTGGTGGTGGAGGTGCCCTGGTCGGAGCGCAGCCACAGCACGTTGGTGGCGCTGTTGCCTATGCCGGCCGGGCCGCTCTGCGATAGCGCTGTGCGGGGTGCTGCTGAAAATATTATAAATGCTGCCAGAACCATCCCGGCCAGTGAGCCGGAGATCCGCCTTAGTTTGGCGGCTGTGATTATTTCAGTTGATCCCAGGGTAAAGGTGTTATGAATGGCGGACATAAAAAAAACAGGTATTTGTTTTCCACAATAGGGTTCGGGGGGCTGGTTTTTGGCTTTAATAACCTTAGATACCTGGAAAAAATATGGTTATGGGGATCTGGTGTTGCAGAACATCAAGAACCAGGTGAAGCAGTTTATTGTAAAGAAGTGATATTTCACCCTATTTTATCTACTGCCCGGGTACGTTGAGTTCTTCCCGGG
>SLHT01000120.1 GCA_007136055.1 Syntrophomonadaceae bacterium | reverse complement strand
TTGCATCGCTGACCAGAAAAGCAAAATTATCCTGATTCTTTTAACGGCGTAAGCTCTTTTTTATTTCTGTTAATTGATCGTAAATATTAAACAATAAAATGATTAGTTCCATATATATTCTTAAAAATATAACAGCGATGATTGCCCCGATAGGAATTACCACAATAGCTCCGATCAGCGCTATCATACCATCATTAAAAGCTGAAAAAACTGATGTAACAAAACCGCCTAGCACTCCTAAACCAATACCTATCAAACCGATAATGTAAAGAACTCTGATAATCCTGGGTGTAACCATTTCCTTCATGCTGACATCAAAAAGTGCGGCTAAAAACCCCTTGCCCTGGGAATGCAAATCGGTTTTCGGCTCTAGCTTATTATCCATAAAATCTTTATTGAAGCCTTCTCCGATACCCTGGAAACTCCTGTTAGGTTGTGGTCCGGGTGAGATACGCTTTTCTCTCCTGAACTCACCTTCTTCCCATTCACCCTCAACTTTTTTGCCGTCAGGATAAATTTCGACTCCCCGGCCGTGACGCTTACCGTTTCTCCATTGGCCGGTATATTTTTTTCCATCCGGCCAGATGATAATTCCCTGGCCATGAGGCCTGTCATTTTCCCATTGGCCCTTGTACCTAGTTCCGTCCGGCCTTATCCAGGTGCCCTCACCGTGTCTTTTCCCGTCAATAATTTCACCTAAATAGCTGCTGCCGTCAGGATAAGTCAATTTTTCATTGTTCATTAATTATCCTCCCCTAATCAGGCTATTTTAGAACAGATTTAAGCGCAGTGCCAGGGGGAAATACCTTGCCTTCCCTGACGGTCCTTCACTTCACTACGGTGACATTCGAACCATTGTAACAGGTACAACCTACGAGCTTACGAGAATATTTCTATATAAATATATAGAACCCTTTTTAAGCCTTTCGGCACCCCTTAATGCTCTTTTTATTATCTAGAGTCTTTTACTCCCGACTCAATTCCTGCCCTGTTTGTTATTATTTGCTCTCTCAGTTGAAAAGCTTAAGGGCCAGTTTGCCAACCCTTTTGCCCAGCTGCTTACATTGCTCCATAGCAGCTTGATCAGGATCGCCAATCGAAACTGCGCCATAGTGATTTCCCCTGGACTGCCCCTGAACGATCATCCCGTGGACCAACATCATCTGCACAATGCTCAGAACGGTTGTTTCGCTGCCACCGCCGAAGATCCCGGCGCTGGAAAATGCGCCTCCCACCAAGCCTTCAAGTTTACCGTGATGCACAACGCTGCGGTCAAAAAAATCTTTGAGGGGCCCGGCGACCAGGCCGTAATAGGTAGGAGAACCGGCAATAATACCGTCGTAATCAAGCAGGTGATCCAGGGGACAATCGACCACATCACATACAGTGGCTTCTGCACCCGTTCCCCTTATTCCCGATGCTACTGCTTCAGCCATTTTACGGGTATTTCCAGTCCGACTGTAGTAGATAATTAACACTTTGGCCATTTTCTTGCGCCCGCAAAACGGTAAAATATTTTTACGGGTTGCCCTCCTTTCAGTTTAAGGTTATATTATAATTATAAATGATAAACTGCAAGTTGTGTTGAGGAGTGTTGACAGATGAAAATCTTTTTTCACCCTGATTTTTTAGAACACTATGCCACGGCAAATCCGTAAGGGATTAAACAACCGTTACCAGATCATTATGGAAATGTATTTGCAAAACTTTGATGCGGACCTTGCAGCCGTATCAGCCGGGTTTGACCGCGGGGTTAGTGAGTGGGCCGGCATGCTTACTGCTAATGATTATTACAATATTGAGAACTGCTGGGCAGTTTTGCTCGGGAGAAATGCGGGAGCAGGCTTTTTGCCGTGCTGGAAGGCGGTTACAATTCTGCGGCCCCGGCCCGGAATATAGAGTCTCTCCAGGTAGGGCTTCGGGAATGATCTTTAACTCTCCCGTATGTGTTACGGCCTCGCTAAGCCGGTTATCCGGACGCCAAATCAGAGTTAATTATCTCTTTCCAGGTCGTAAACAATTTTTTCCAGATACCATTCTTCGTTGCGGCCGGGGTGACGTTCTTTTAGGTTGGCTACATAGCGGTCAATAGTCTCGTTGGCAGAATCGGAGGGCTGTTTTAAGCGATGGCGGATTTGCCGGCGCAAAGCCTGCTCTTTTCCCATCCCCGGACGTTTTCGCTGCCAAAAATAATAGATTAAACCAAGTACCGCAATTACTGCAAGAATAAGGATACCCAAAACAGTAATAACCTCCTTTAGGAAAGTAATCTTGTTTTGTTTAGAAAATATTATCAAAGCTAAGCTGCCTGCCGTGATATTCTGATCAGAGACAGCTTAACTTAGATATTTGACACGGCGATCATGCATAATAACAATTATACCATTATATGCAGCTGCTTCAACCGCCCCTTTTTAAGCAGCCATTAGTCTTGCTGATATCTGCTTTTTATTCGAAAAACTTGCATAATTTAGGGAAAAAGAAGACAATAGTATAAAGTTTGCCGAGTTTAAAAAGAGGGAGGTAGAAATATGCTCAAGACCATGCACCACCCGGTTAGATTTCTAGATGGTATCGTAGACCGTGTCTTTACGGTGCTCGGTGCCGTCACTCTTTCTCAGTTTCCACAATTTTACGGTCAATACATGCAGCGCCTGGGGGGCCATCTGGACGAGGCAAGGCGATCCCTCGATCTCTATGTGCAGGCAGCTAAAAGCTTAAACCTGACTCTCGAGGAATACATCAGGGAACACCTTGATTCAGGTAGTGAAGTTTTTGAATCCACAGGCGAAATTATCAAGGATTTGGTTACAAGGGTAGAAAACCTGGAACAATCTTATCGAGCTTTACAGGATGCTAATATTTACAACCGTTGGCTGGTCTTTTTTCAGGAGGTCGATTGGGAGATCGCATCGGGCACCTGGCAAAATTTTATGCCGGGCGTTCCGACCACTGTGGAAGGCTTAACCTATGCATTAGCCGGCCTGC
>SLHT01000141.1 GCA_007136055.1 Syntrophomonadaceae bacterium | reverse complement strand
CTGTAAGCCAGGTAGTTTCAGCTTCCAGGTAATGCATCAGCCTGGTGAATGGTTCCTTTCTTTCAACCACCAGTTCTTTAAGCCTACTGTATCTTGCTTGTAGATCAATCATAAGTTATCTCCTTATTGGTCACATTGATAAAAGTCTTAGATGCCCATTTATCCCTGATTTTTAATCTATCTTTAGCGCATCATATCGGCATTTACTTAAAAGATAACTGGTCTTAAGGACACATGTGTGTCATCTCAGATAAATAATACATAAATAGTGCAGCTAAATCTTGAAAGCGCGGTCAAAGATATGACTTTGGTTATAGCAAAAGAGTATGCCAATACCGGGGACGATGAACTAAAAGCCCAATCAGGGGTTTTAGAATCCGAAGCCCTACAGATGGAAGATGTGCTCTATAGCAAAGCTTACCGAAATAGTGCCAACCAGGTCAGGTACGACTTGCGCAAGAAGCGTTAAAAAAGATGAGGCGATGAAGTAGTAAAGCTGAAAGAAGCAGGATTATTCTATAAAATAGCGAAACTTAAAAATATAAAGCAAACAGGTCAATTCCCATGATATAAACACCAGTTTTTGTTTTATGTGACAATAGCATGTCACAATAACCTGTTACAATCAAATAAATATTACTCTGTAACCGGGGGTGTAACCATGAGTGTTCACAAAACCAGGGGCTTGCTTTACAAGGTTGCCCGCCTGCTGGGCGACTACCAGGCAATATCAAGCGGCAGCTCCAAGAAGATGACCCGCCGCGTCGGCCGACGCGTCACCGGCCGGGCAGCGGGGAAGGCCATGCGGAAGCTGTTTAAGTAATCATACCAGGTGTTGAACTTAGCGATGCTTTAAGGAGTTAGTAAAACTTATAAATCGAATATCTGTTTAACATAAGGCGAGGTAGTGCTATGACTTCTTTTCCAATATGCAGTTACCCAAGTGTAAGAAAAGCAGCATTAGATATCTATGAATCTATAACTGCACCTAAAGGCAAGAAGTATACTGCGAGACCTTATAACCGGCATGCCCCTGAAAACAGTCTATGGTGGTTAATTCCTTCAACCGAATGGCCAGCTTATAAATATGGTAAAGTGACTATTTCCGAAGAACAAAAAGGGGAGATGTTTTTTGGCATTAACATTGAGAAAGCTATAGGTCGTGAAGCTGCTGCCTGCTACCAATCAAAAAAAGCACAAAAGATAATCATGGATAGCGAATGGTGTTGGTACGATTTTATTAAAAGTTTAAAGGGTGGTGGAATAGCAGGTGCGATGAGAGTTATTCAGGTGAATACTAATGGCTTACCAATTCAGATTTCACTATCCGGTCATGTCATCGATGATCCTGCTTTGTTCGATCCTTATTCACAATTTGCTTACGGTGATCAGATTATTTGGGATTATAAAAATGAAGATTTGGTATGCATAACTCAGCCGAAAAGCTTCTTCTATCAATTAAAAAATGTCGGTAAGGTCGACAGTTTAGCAGAGGCGATTAGTCAGATTAAAGAACTAAATTGGTTATGGATAGATGTATATGCAGGGGTTTTCTTAGAGAACCATGTCACACCAGAAGGTGATAAAACCAAACAGCTATACAATGGCTACATGATTTGGCAAAATATTATTGAACCCTGGGAAGCCTTTTTAAAGTGAGCTCTTTAAAAAACTAGCTAACTTCTACGGATAGTATTGGTTTTGAACAGCTCAGAACGGAGGGTTTTATTATGAAGAAAAAAGTAATTACTCCAAGAAAAGTTAAAGATGCCGAAGATGTTGCAGTCTTTGCCCGGAATCATTGGATTTATTTGGTAGAAGCAGCTGGCAGAGGTAAAAGTGCTTTGACTACTTTCAGAGCTAGTACAAAATGGAAGTCAGCATGGATAGCTTTAAACGAACATGGGCCAAGGCAGATCTACTTTTCACCAATCGATCCACCAAAGCAATATGAAGGGCCATTAGTTACTCATCAAGCAACTCTTCATTCTATATTATTATTGGATGAAATAGAGACCCATTTAAGTGAGCCGGAAATGAATCCTGAAGTCAAGCGTTTTCTTGAAAACGAACTGGTTTCAACTAAAAAAGAAGAGCTGTGGGATGGAAATGTTAACACTTTATATCTAATAGGCGGATGTAGTAAATTAGAAAAGCCCTTTTACTATACAGAACTAATTAAAATAGCTGATGAAGAGCCAATTGATGAAAAATTTAACTATAGCTATTCTATATGCCATGCTAAAAAATAGATTTAGCTTTCTTGAAAACCGGGCGACTACCAGGCAATATCAAGCGGCAGTTCCAAAAAGATGACTCGCCGCGTCGGCCGCCGCGTAGCCGGAAGAGCAACCGGCAGGGCCTTCCGGAAAATCTTTAAATAGAAAGCCTAATGGCTAACATATAAACCCGTAAAGCTACAGCCAACATTAGCAGGTATTCTTTCAATAATGAAGAACTATCATATAATTCACAATTTAAATCCTACCATCGATGCCGTTATCAAATTAGCCACACTCATCTCAGCAAAAATAAGCCATATGTACTTTCTATAATTGCAGGGAGGCAGGTTAACTGCCCTAGATGCATCCGGAAGACTTAAAAAAGACAATCCAGAGCCTGAAGATCTGGCAGCGTGGCGACCAAAGGGCACCCCACAAGCCGCTGCTGCTTCTCTATGCCCTGGGGCGGCTAACCCGTGGCCTATCGCGTTTAATGGCTTACGCAGAAGTAAAGGAAGATTTAAAGAAACTGCTTATGGAATTTGGCCCTTACCGGCAAACCCACTCGCCCAGCTATCCTTTCATCAGGCTTACTAATGACGGTATCTGGGAGCTCAAGGGAATAGAAAAGCTTAACACCACCAAAAACTGGTCAGATCGCGAGCTAATTGATAACCAAACATCAGGCGGTTTTAGCGAAGAAGTTTATGCTCTTTTACAATCCGACCAAAGCCTGGTCCGGGAAATTGCTGAAATTATATTAGAG
>SLHT01000236.1 GCA_007136055.1 Syntrophomonadaceae bacterium | reverse complement strand
TTAAACCTGGCTGGAGTGAACTGCTACTTCTGGCCTGTATTTCTAAAACTTACAGACACGTTGTTATTGCATAGCTGAGTAACATAAATGCCTTGCCGCTAAACTGTTGACTTCCCGAATTAGCGGGGGTGGGTGGAACAGGTAATAGTCCCAATAAATTATATTATTTTGCACGTATGACATATATATGAGACTTAGCGTTGCTATGTTATACATGAGAAGTATTTACTTGCTATTAGCGAAGGATTAATAACGCCAAAACCAGGGGGTGCACTATGGACAACCCATTTTACTCAAATGATGTTGCATTAGTAGACATTCTAAGACCAATGTCTACAGCTGGTATCCAATTGCCAGATTTTCAAAGAGGTTGGGTGTGGGATAATTTTCGCATAAAAGCACTAATTGCGAGTATATCTAACGCATACCCCGTGGGTGCGGTTATGTTTCTCGAGTATGGTGGCGATAGTATACGCTTCAAGTACAGGTCTTTTAATAGCGTTGAGCAGACTGCAATGCCAGATAAATTAGTATTAGATGGGCAACAGCGGCTAACATCTGTTTATTGTGCTATGTTTAGCAAGAAGGTTGTTGAAACTACTACGGAAAAAAACGCTGACATAAAGCGATTTTACTACCTTGATATCAACAAATGTTTGGATCCCGCTGTAGATCGGTTTGATGCAATTTTATCTATCCCAGAGGATCGTCAGCTAAAATCTGATTTTGGCAGAGTCGTTGATTTGGATATTTCTTCTCGTGAAAAAGAGTTTGAAAATCATATGTTTCCGTTGAACGTTATTTATGATTATATGGAAAAAGAAATGTGGCAAAATGAATATCAGAAACATCATAATTACAATCCCGATATTCTTGAAAAATATGCACGATTTAACGTTGAAGTGCTAATGCCAATCCAATCATATAAGCTTCCTGTAATAACCCTTGTAAAAACAGTTCCAAAAGAAGCGGTGTGCCAGGTATTTGAAAATGTAAACACCCATGGGGTAACACTTACTGTTTTTGAGTTAGTAACTGCAACTTTTGCAGCAGATGATTTTGAGTTAAGGAAGGATTGGGAAGCAAGAGAGAAAAAGATTAAAAGCCATCTGGTACTAGAAAATATCTCTGCAACAGACTTTTTAACAGCATTGACTCTTATCGCTGGCTATAAACGTTTTAAAAATAATGGACCTGCTGTCAGTTGCAAGAAAAAAGATGTATTAAACTTAACGCTTGATGACTATAAAATTACGGCCGACCAACTTACCGATGGCTACGTCCAGGTAGCAAAATTTTTACAAGAACAAAGGATATATTCCGGAAGAGATTTGCCTTATACAACACAATTGATCCCTATGGCAGCAGTATTTACTTTACTATGTAGTGATGTTCACGATGCTACGGTAAAACAAAAACTTGCACAATGGTACTGGTGTGGTGTTTTTGGAGAAATGTATGGTGGTGCAAACGAGACTCGCTATGCACTAGATGTAACTGGTTTGATGACCTGGATAAAGGACGGTGGGCAGGTACCTGATACAATCAGTAGATCTTTCTTTAATCCAACCAGACTTTTATCATTGCAAACCAGGCTAAGTGCAGCATACAAGGGTGTTATGGCGCTTATCCTCAAAGCGGGCAGCAAAGACTTTATTAGCGGCAGTGCAATGGATTTTAATACCTTTCTTGCAGAAAACACCGACATTCATCACATTTTCCCTCGCTCTTATTGCCAAACCATGGGTTACAAAAGAACCAAATGGAATTCAATTGTCAATAAAACACCGTTGTTTTATCGCACAAACCGTATCTTAGGCGGTAAGGCGCCCAGTTCATATTTGATGAAAATTGAAAATGACAACAAGGTAATTTCTACTGATTTGGACCAATACCTAACCAGCCATAAGATTTATGTACCAAGTATCCGCGGTGACGATTTCGAAGACTTTTTTATTGATAGGGCAAAAGCTTTACTAGAACTCATTAGTGATGCAATGGGTAAAAAAATTCCCAACAGGGATAGCGAGGAAATTGTCGATGCTTTTGGGGGCGAGCTATGAAGTAATAATGGTTGGTATCCAACAGCCGAGGAAATGGGGGAGATAAGCTTGAAAACACTTTACGATGCCTGTACACCACGAAGCAGCGTATTTGACTTAACCAAAACTGAGGACGTTTTAAATCTAACAGACTTGCTTGATGGAAACGTTGACCCGGCTCATTTCTTTGAAGAAACCTTTGTCACAGAAGGCATGCAAGCCCTTTTTGACATTGCCTTTACCCGCTTTATAAATCAGGGTCAAACAGGAGTTGTTAAGCTCACCCAGTCGATGGGTGGTGGCAAAACCCATAACATGCTTGCCCTTGGCTTGTTAGCAGAAAATCCCGAATATCGGGAAAAAGTATTGGCTGATAGCGATAGATATAAAGAATTGGGAAAAGTTCGTGTGGTTGGGTTTTCAGGCCGCGAAAGTGATGCAGAGTTTGGTATCTGGGGCGCAATTGCCGAGCAGCTAGGGAAAAAAGAACAGTTTGCGCAATTTTATTCCCCTTTGCAACCGCCCGGGGAAACTGCCTGGAAGAAATTGTTAGAGGGCGATCCACTGTTAATATTGCTAGATGAGCTGCCACCTTATTTGGAAAACGCAAAATCTAAAGTTGTTGGTAACTCGGATCTGTCTATTGTTACTTCTACTGCTCTAGCAAACCTATTTACAGCCTTGGGCAAAGGGGTGCTTTCAAATGTTTGCTTGGTAATATCAGACCTCAAAGCAGCGTATGAAAGTGGAAGTGAACTTATCAGGGGCTCCTTTGGTAACCTTGAATCAGAAGTGAACCGGAGTGCTGTCAATATTGAGCCAGTTGGCAGCGGTACCGATGATATTTATAATATCCTGAAAAAAAGATTATTTGAAAAGCTTCCCGATCAGAATGAGATTAAGCAGGTTGCAATTGCCTATAAGGATGAAATAAATAAGGCCAGACAGAT
>SLHT01000222.1 GCA_007136055.1 Syntrophomonadaceae bacterium | reverse complement strand
CTGTGCCTGTTGCTGACATTTTTATTATCTCTTTTTTTTCATTTATTTTTGATTTAATTTGAATTATCATGTTTTCTGCTCTTTCAGTACGAACATTAATAAGCTCAATTTCATTTTTCCTCTGTTGATAATTGCTATCTAGGTAATATTGTGCCGCATAATGACACTCTAGACCTTTTTTGATTTCACTTTTTTGCCTTTCTATATTCTTAACCGTCTCATTATGATCCTTGATTATTTTATTAAGCTCTTGAATGAAATGTTTCCCCTGGTCATTTCGGCTCATATCAGGATTAATTTGTATTGATCGTTCAATAGCTGTTTTTTTCCTCTCAAGCTCTTTAACAAACTGCTCAAACAATCCATTTGCCCAAGCAACCCAATCTGATAGCTGGCCTTTAAGTTGATCATAGTGTTCTCTAAGGTTTGGTAATAAATCCATCTTATAAGGGGTTGTTGGCTCCAACTCGATGTCCTTTATATGTTGTACTTTTGATTCCAAGTCATTCATTAACTGTTCATATTCATTCGAAAAATGCCCACTAAGCTTTTCCAACCTTTTATCATCTAAAGCAGCACCACAAAACTCACAAATTGATACATCCTTATGCAATCTTAAGCCTTGACGAACCCAAACCTCAATTTGCGGATATTCCTTTAACCGCTTAATTGCTCTTTGTGAAGCAGTCTGTTTAAGCAATTCATTGATTTCTTTTAACAATTTATTTAAATCAGGAAGTGAAATAGCTATTAATGGTTGCACATTATATTGTTCACCACTTTTGAGTGTATCTAGATTTGCTGAAACAGCTTCATCACTCATGATGAAAGAATCAGGATTATCTCTAATCTCTTGGATTCTATTTTCAAGCTGGGGGCGTTCAAATCTAGGGTCACCCAGCACATGACGTATGTTTCTTGCTTTATCGGTAAGAGATGTTTCTATCTCCCTATTTTTAACATTTCGATTTTCTTTGTTTTTTTCTTTTATAGTTTCAACTTGATTAATTCTTTTATTTAGTTGCTCCATCCGCTCATACAATTCAACACTTTCTTCACCAATGATAAATAATGGCTTAGCAGAACATTCAGATTTAAAATTATTCTCGATGTATCTTCGATTAAAAACACGAACATTTGGGCTTTCATACAGATTATCATTATTAACTATAGAAGAATCCGCTAAAACTACTTCAAAGAATCCTTCACTGAAATCATCATCCTTTTTTTTAAATTCCATAGCTTGAAATATTCGGGACAATGTAGTTTTGCCAGAATAATTCCAACCATAGATGAGGTTATACATGCCGAAATTAGGTATATCCGCACCCCATAAAAAATCTTTAAAAATGCCGAAATTATTGATTTTAGAAATCTGCTCGATCACTAATCATCACATCCATATTCTCAAACATAAACAAATAATTGATTAACAGACTGACGCTATCTATATTTCGCCAAATAACTTTTACGCAGTGATTCGAACACCCTGCCGTGGTTGGGTATTTTTAAATGCAACAGCTCATGAACAATTATTTCAGCCCTGAAAGCAGCCGGTTTTAATAGTAGTTCGGAATTAAAAGTCAGCCTGCCTTTGCTGGAGCAGCTGCCCCATTTATTTTTCATCGGGCGTAGGTGGATCTCCTTATATTCCACCCCAATCCGCTGGGCCCAGGTTGCCACTTCAGCTTTGAAAACAGCGGGGAGAATCTCTTCTTCCATGATTATTTTTTCCGCACTACTGCCAGTTGGTTTCAATGACCGTTCCTCCCCATGTACTGCATAATTTTCTTGGCCAGGGTAACTTTTTCCTTAACACCCTTATCAATTAAAATCTTGTATAAAGCTTTCCTGACTTCACGTGCCTGGGGCTCACTGCTTTTCCAGTGGGGGTAATCTGTAAAAACCTTTTCCATCTGTTTGGCGGCATCCTCGGGCTCTTTTACCCCTTCGCCTCTTAGTAACCAAAACATAGCGAAAGCATCTTTATCCAGGTCTTTTTCAGCCCGGGCTTTTTTTGCCTCAAGACTTTCTTCAATTAGCTCTTCTAAGTTCTTTAACGCTTCCTGGGTATTTATTTGACGTTGTTTATAAGCATCGGCAATTTTCTCTGCACGTTCACCGATAGCAACCAGGTAAGGCTCAGCATGGCCATCTTTTTGCACCATCTTTTCAATGCTTTTCAAGATGTTAAAAACTTTAACCGTATCACTGGTTTTGTCATCTGCCTGAAGCCTGGCCAACAGCTTTTCATTTATTTCATATATTTCAATAGGATCTTTAATCTTACCGCTGTGAGTATGTTCCCTTACAAGCAAAGCAGTTTTTCTTGCCAGTTCGTGGTCTATAGTGATACCTGGTTCAAAATAAGCTCGCAACCACCAGTAAATATTAGAAAGGTAGCTGTAGTCGTTTATATATCCCCGTAGGAAAGGGTCGGGTGACAAGATTTCATAGATACTGGAGATTTCCTGATAAAACTTATAATACTGGTGACGTCTTTCTTCATCACGGAAATATTCCAACACATTTTCGACAATCTTGTCATCAGAATAGGATCCATAAATCAGCGGCAAGTAATCATCCCTGGCCTTATTTAACAGCCTTACAAACTGCTCTTTTAACAGATCGATATCCTGGATGGTTCCTTCCACGTCCCTAGAGTCAAACTTTAGCGCTTTTTCCAGGTTATCAAAGATGCCCACGTAATCGAGGACAAAACCTGCCGGTTTGCAGCAGCCGTTTTCATCCTCGTAAGGTCGGTTTACCCTAGCGATGGCCTGTAGCAAAACATGGTCCCGCATCGGCTTATCTAAGTACATACAGTAGAGCACAGGGGCATCAAAACCGGTAAGCAGTTTTTCTGTAACTATGAGAATTTTAGGCAGCTCCTGCGGGTTGCAGAAGTTCCTGCGGATTGCTTTTTCTTCTTTTTCGGATAGATGATAGCGGGCTAACTGTGCCGGATCATTATGAAAAGAACTATAAACAACCCGGGAATATT
>SLHT01000058.1 GCA_007136055.1 Syntrophomonadaceae bacterium | reverse complement strand
GCAGCCCGCAAGGCCCGCAAGGTGGTCGATAATACTGTAAGGGTAATCGGTATCGAACTGCTTGTCGCCGCCCAGGCCGTTGGCTTCAGGGGCGCCGAAAACCTTGGCCGGGGCACATCAGCAGCCTACAGGTTACTGCGTAAAGAAGTAGGTTTTCTGGAAAAAGACGAGGTGCTTTACCCTCTACTCGACAAAGCAATCGAAATAGTTTCAAGCGGTCGGCTGGTTGAAGAGGTGGAAAAAGAAGTAGGCTTGTCACAGTAGCCTGAATATAATTATGGATGAATTAAACATCTATATTGACAGCAAGCTAATGATGCAAGAACTTCTAAAAAGCCTTGATCAATCATAAAGTGGGCAGCGTGATAATGGATGTCAAATAGCTGGCTTAATGGTAAAATAGGTTAGATGAATCTATCAGGCAAAGGCGGAGAAAAAATGGAGCTAATTGGGAAAACGGCAATCATGTATGCGCTTGCCGAGGGGCCCCTGGAAGAGCAGATTAAAAATAATGCTGTGAAAAACGGTTTTAAAATGATCAAGGGCAGAGTTGGTTCGATGAGCACCGAAAAAATATTTGCCGCCGTAGAAACAGCTGCACAGAGGGAAGGTTTAATCGGCAAAGATTATTACCGCGATACCCATGCTCTTTATCATGCCATACTGGAAGCATTTTCCGGCATCTGCAGGGGGCAGCTTGGCCTGGGCGATATGCTGCGAACTGTAGGCTTGATGTTTACCGTGGTTAAAGGGCCGCGAACCAGTGAACAGCGCGAAGACGGTCAGTGGCTTGCCGTAGTCCTGTATGGTACCATTGGAGCGCCGATTAAAGGCTACGAACACGAAACAATCGGCCTTGGCCTGAACCACTTATAAGCTGAAGGTTCAAGGGTTTTATAGCAGTAGGGCAGGCCATTCCTGCCACACTCATTATTGGAGGTGTTTAAGATAGCCGCCTATCGTTCAAACTATAACCAACAGTTATCTCCACAGCTAAAATGGTTCAGTACAAACCAGTTAGAAGAAATTCACAGTGCTACCGTCGATGTTCTTGAAAGGGCAGGTGTGCGGGTCGACCATGATCAGTCACTACAACTGCTTAAGGATGCCGGTTGCCTGGTAAAAGATCGTGTGGCCAGGATTCCCGGTTGGTTGATCGATGAGGCAATCAGGGTTGCTCCATCTAAAATTAATATCTATAACCGCGAAGGCGGCCCGGCAATGAATTTAGAAGCGAATAAAACCTTTTACGGGGCTGGCTCCGACCTTCCCTTCCACCTTGATTTTGAAACAGGGCAAAGAAGAAGCGCTGTCAAGCAGGATATTATTAATGCGGCAAGATTGACTGACAAATTACCTAACTTTGATTTTTCGATGAGCTATGGTATCCCTACTGATGTATCGGCAGCGAAAGGAGACCTGCATCAGTTTGCCGCCCAGGTTTTAAATTGTTCGAAGCCGATTATCTTTACTTCTTTTGATGAGCATAACCTCAAAATAATTATTGATATGGCTGCTGCGGTTGCAGGTTCGCATCAGGATCTGCAGGATCGTCCTTTTATCATTTTATATGACGAACCGATTTCACCGCTTATCCATACCCGTGACGGTCTGGCAAAAATGTTTACCTGTTTAGAATACGGCATTCCGGTAATCTATACCCCGGGTGTGGTGGCCGGGGGAACCTGTCCGGTAACCAAGGCAGGTACAATCGTGCAGATGAACGCCGAGAGCATTTCGGGCCTGGTTATAGCCCAGTTGAAAAAGAAAGGTGCCCCGGTTATTATCGGTGGAGGGGCTACCCCAATGGAGATGAGCACCACGGCCACCCTCTATGGTTCGCCCGATGCGGCGATGAACTACTGTGCCATGACTGAATTAGCTCAATTTTACGGTCTGCCAAACTTTACGGAGGCCGGTTGCTCTAATGCTCCTTTTCCCGATGCCCAGGCCGGTATGGAGGCTTCAATTGGGTTGCTCTTAAACCAGCTCTGCGGGGCAAACCTGGTTCATGATGTCGGTTATCTTGATGGCGGCAAAACCGGCTCGCTACCATTTTTGGTTATGTGTGATGATTTTATCAGCGCTGCAAGGTATATCGGAGCTGGTACAGTGGTTAACAGTGACACTATCAGCACCAAGACCATTGTCGATGTTGGGCCATCGGGGCACTATCTTGGTGAGGAGCATACCATGAAGTATTTTCGTTCCGAAATTTGGTCCCCTACTGTCTTTAACCGTACCATGTTTGACATATGGCAGAAACAGGGCAGCAAAGATATTGTTGAGCTGGCCCGCGAAAAAGCTGAAGCGATCCTTGAAAATGAGCCTACGAATAAATTGTTGCCTGAGGTTGTCAACAAGATCAGAGGTTTGCTTTAAGTTTATAGCCAGTAAATTCGATCAAACAGATTCTGCTAAGCATGTTTTTATAGTAAAATTATAACCGGCTGCAAAAAAAAGTGAAGGAATATTTTTTGCATAACGCATAAATTTTATACACAAATCGACATAATAGCTTCCTGATGAATTGCCTTTTATCAATAAATTATTTAGACCGGTCTACTTTTCTGGTTTCTTAATATGTAGTTTTTTCATTCTATAGTTTAAACTTTGTCTGATTATACCTAAATCTTTTGCTGTTTTTGTAAAGTTCCAGTCATTCGATTCAAGGCTTTCTCTTATAAGATGCTCTTCAATTGTCCTTAAAGTTACAGGCAGCGTTTTTTTTCGTTCTGTTTTGTATCTCTTAATACTGTCATCCATTGATATGGCTTTTATAAAATACCCAGGCAGATCGTCTATCTTTAATTCACTTTCTTTTTCATCGGCTTTAATAATCATTGATTCGATAATATGCTCAAGTTCTCGAATATTTCCAGGCCAATCATGTGTTAAGAAAACAGTTTTAAGATCGGATGACAGTCTTTTAATTTGTTTACCATTTAGTTTGTTATATTTGTCAATAAAGAAATCAGCAAGGAAGATAATATCATTTTTCCTTT
>SLHT01000160.1 GCA_007136055.1 Syntrophomonadaceae bacterium | reverse complement strand
CTCAATAGAATTTTTAGTCATATTTGAATAATATATGCCTTCAGGACTTTTCCATATTTTTAAATCATTGTTAGTCAGGAGATACTTGCTTATTACAGACTCTACTGTATCTCCTAAACGAATACCTCTTGGCCCTGTTATTTTGGATGAGCTTATTTGATATGAGGATAAACAGAAACTATCATCATACTTAGATAACCCAAAATTAATCCCACTATATTCCAATCTAATTGAAGGACCTTTTATACCACCATCATATTCATCAGTGTCCTTTGGTGCACCCATTATACTATTAATTTCTTCAATAGACGCCATATAATTTACACCTAAATCCTCCAACCCTGTTTCCGGGTATTCATGGTGATGAGAATAAGGATTTTGTGTTTGTGTGTTAATTTCTATTTTAACCAGATCGTCACGGCTGACCACGTAACCACTATGAACCCATCCTTCTTTACCCTCTTTAGTTATAACTCTAAGCCATTCATTTTCAATTCCATTTAATCTTAACTTATCCTCTTTCATGAGCCTATCAAGGATTTCATAATCTATACTTGGTCCGCTCCTCAAACGAAGGTAATCAACATTAACAATAACTTCTATTTCTTCAGGAAACTCTAAGCCTAACTTTTTATCCACTATTTGCTGACTACTACCACCGATGCCAATTTTATTATATGTATAGTTATTTGAGTTAAAGTAATAGATCCAGTTTCCAACCACATTAATACTTTCTGATATGTCGTCGCTTAATTGTTTTTTCTCTGTACCGTTTGTGCGAACTTTATGAAGTTTACCTTCAGAGGTGTAATAAATCCAATTATTTACCACGTTAATCCTGCTAGCTTGATTATCATCAATTACCTTTGTGAGCTCCGTACCATCTTTACGGATTTTATATATCTCCCCCCTTAGGAAATAAGTGTTTTTTACATAATAAATCCAGTCGCCTACAACATTGATATAGATTGAGTCTTCATTGTTAACCTGAGTTCGCTCCGTACCGTCTGTGCGTATCTTATAGATTTCACCGCTAGTGTAGTAAATCCAGTCGTCTACAACATTAATGAAGGATGAGCTCTCATCATTTAACCGGATTCGTTCTGAACCGTCTGTACGAATCATGTAGAGTTTAAAATCATCATCATTGTTCCGGTAATAAATCCAGTCACCTACAACACTAATATAGCTTGCACTATCATCAGTTATTTTGGTTCTTTCTGTGCCGTCCGTGCGAATCTTATAGATCTTGCCATAGTTATTATTGTTAGAATAATAGATCCAATCACCAATTGCATTTAAGTTGCTTGATCTATCATAGTTTATTTGCATGCGTTTCTGACTAAATGGATTGAACTTAAAAATACAACCAACGTTGTTTATGTAATAGTACCAGCCGTCGTTCTTGGCAGCAATACCAGAGTTAACAATATTCCCAACAGTATTGCCTCTTACTTCATCAAATGATTCTGTTTCATAATCTGTCATAGGTTCATCATCAGTTATTACTTCTGTTTCAGGCTCTGCATCAACTATTTCCTCAAGTTCTATTGGTTCTTCGTAACCTTCATTATTTGAATCGCAACCAATGACTATGACAAATAAC
Source organism: Syntrophomonadaceae bacterium (assembly GCA_007136055.1). Lineage (GTDB taxonomy): Bacteria > Bacillota > Dethiobacteria > DTU022 > DTU022 > T3SED10-7. The sequence goes on along the minus strand of SLHT01000160.1, from coordinate 1,400 downwards.
ATGCAAAAAGTAATAACCAATATGGACAATAGCAAGTATTTTTTCTGCATCATAATACCACCTTCCGATTACTAACATTTTTTATATACTTTTTCAGGATAAATATAAGCAAATCACAGTCATTATGAAAACGTTCATTATAGGGATGAACTTAAGATATTCCAGGTTTAGCTTTTTATCAAATTCCAAATTACCTGTAACCTCTCTTATCATAGAAACATTCTAAACACTTTATATTACTACTCAATTGGTAAATAGCTTTTCATTATATAAAAAGTACCGTCCTGCTCTTTATTTAACATGTAACGCCTGATCGGAAATTGAGGCAAATACTCTGATATGACTTCAATTTCATCTTCATAATCGCTAAAGTCGTATTCTGCCAGGTCGGCAATAAAATTGCCAAATTCATCGTGGACATAGAATTCAGGAATACAATCTTCTTCGCCATAACAGTGCCCATAATAGTATATTGCATGGGCAACATCAACAATATAGCTTGTTTCAGTTTCATCTATAGTTAACACATGAGTCCTAGTATAGCTTCCTGGACCAAAACCCACAACTCTATATAAATGCTCATCACTATGCCAATCATAAGGAAATACAGATCTATGTTCTATGTTTTTTAAATCCGGGCCAAAAACCCTCCTGGCAGCTTTTTGAACATCATCACCATGTATAATTGATCCGAAATCGTCAGACTGGGAAGGAGTTAACCCATTTAAAGTTAAAGCTGATATTAAACCCGGCATTATGGGCCATCATCATTACAGGATCATTACCGATAAAAAGGGCAAATGCGGGAAGCACTTCTTCAATCAGCGGTTGTTCGGCCACCATTTCGTTGCTGATCCCATTGACGGCCATCGCCCCTGGAGAGATCTCACAACGCGGATCAACAAGCTGCTGAAAACTCTTAAGCACCGTACCGTCGCCCTGGAAGCAGACCGCCCCGATTTCAATGATCCGGGACATAACCGGATGCAGGCCTGTCGTCTCCAGGTCAAAGGCAATGAATACTTCTTCACTGATTGGCTTAAATACCATCCTCACCCTACCCTTTAATCTCATGCTGATGTTAGCTTAACGGTTATCCCATTTCATATCACTGACCCAGGCATGCTCACTCTCCCAATCATATTCCATCTTATACTTTTTATTATCCTTTCCCAGGAAATAACCTTTAAGACATTCTTAGGCCGCAAAGTTACAAAATAGTGCTTAAACCATCACCGCTTATCCGTGTAATCGGCACGTTTTCTATATTACTTCCACCCTGGACAAAACAACCTGTCAAACATTAGATTTATTATTAGGTAGTTTATTATAACTTGGATATCCTGTGCAAACATATCCCGTTATTATTGAGCAAGAAATAGATGGATACATTGTATCAT
>SLHT01000046.1 GCA_007136055.1 Syntrophomonadaceae bacterium | reverse complement strand
TAGATGAACTTATGCTGATTGCCGTTGCAGTTAGTACAGGTCTCGGTGGAGTATATATTTACAGCCTGATTGCAGGTATTTTGCCTCGCAGTTCATACATTATTGCCTGGTTTCTACTGCTATTTTTGATAGGAGGATCGCGGCTTTCTGTAAGGCTTTTAGACAACTTTCTTAAGAAACCGCAAATTACAGGTAAACAAAAGAAAGCATTAATCTTGGGTGCTGGTGAAGCTGGTGTACTGGTAGCCCGTGAGCTAAAAAAACATGGGCCAGCACTGGATATAAAGGTAATTGGTTTTATAGATGATGATCCCGGTAAAGGAAAACAGATTATTCAGGGGTTGCCCGTCTTAGGTACGCGCAAAGAACTGCCAGAGGTAATAAAACAAAAGGCTATTGATGAAGTTATAGTTTCCATGCCTTCCGCACCCTACAGCGCACTCCAGCAGATTATTAACCAGGTAGCCGAGCTGCCGGTAAGGATAAAAACTGTGCCCGGGATTTTTGAAATTGTCAAGGGCCAGGTCAGCTTAAAAACATTGAAGGATGTCGATATTGAAGATTTGTTACAGCGCCCTCCCGTAGAGCATGATATGGAAGCGGTAGCCAAGTATTTAAGTGGACAGGCGGTGCTTGTGACCGGTGCCGGTGGGTCGATCGGCTCTGAATTGTGTCGCCAGATTGCCCAGATGAAACCACAGAAATTAATTATTCTGGATCATGATGAAAACGGTATATTTTTGATTGACATGGAGATCAGGCAAAAATTTCATGATCTTGAAGTAGTTCCTCTGGTGCGTGATATTCAGAACAAGCTTGCTTTAAAGGAAGTTTTTACTATACACAGGCCAACAGTAGTTTTTCATGCTGCTGCTTACAAGCACGTACCATTAATGGAAATTAATGCGGAAGAAGCGGTCCGCAATAATTTAGAGGGGAGTAAAAATCTAATTGACCTGTCTGCTGAATACGGTGTCAAGCGGTTTGTTTTTGTTTCTACCGATAAAGCAGTTAACCCGAGCAGTGTGATGGGGGCAACCAAGCGAATGGTGGAAATATATCTGCAACAGCAGTCACGTTATTGTAACAGTTGTGTGTTTTGCTCGGTCCGGTTTGGTAACGTGCTAGGTAGTAATGGCAGTGTGGTGCTGCTGTTTAGGAAGCAGATTGCCCGAGGAGGTCCGGTTACGGTAACCCATCCAGATATGAAGCGCTACTTTATGACCATACCCGAAGCAGTCCAACTGGTTATTCAAGCTGGAGCTCTTGGTAAAGGTGGAGAAATCTTTGTTTTAGATATGGGCGAGCCAATCAAGATTGTCGACTTGGCTCGTGATATGATAATACTATCGGGGCTAAAACCGGATGAGGATATTAAATTAGAGTTTACCGGCTTGAGGCAGGGTGAAAAACTGTATGAGGAACTTTTTAGTGACAGGGAAAACTTTACCGTGACGCGACATGAAAGAATCTATATCGCCCCTGATACCGATATTGATGAAAATGATATTAACTCTGAACTCCAGTATCTTTATGATAGATTTAATTTAAGATAATGCTAAGAGGCTAAAAATGTACTAATACTTAAATGAAATAGAACTCCCACGATAAAGTAATACCAATATAACTCCCCCTTGCTGATCCAGGTAATATAAATCGCCATGTTTTTGTATTAACCAAGGTATATTAAGTAAGCTATATTAAGGAGCAGGAATATAAATCTTGCTTGTAGAAATGGGAGTTTATATGTGAGGTGTTAAATATTAAACAAGCTGACTTAATTGATGGAATTATCATGAAGCCTATGATTAAAGAGCTCTTTTTTAAATTGAAAAAGTTGTGTTCTAAGCTGATTTCTTTTTTAGCCTTAATAACTTTTGATCTTTTAGCTATTGGCATAGCAATTATTTTTGCTTATCTTGCAAGAGATATTATTTTACCATTATTATCTCATTCTCTTTTTGGCGATAAACTGCTAACAAGCACTTTTTTCATACTATGGTGGTACCCTTTAACTTTCATTTTTACCTTGGCATATGAAAAGCTTTATTATAAGCGTTTGCCATTTTGGACAGAAGTAGAATATATCATTAAGGCAGCAACATTAGCATTTCTGATAACAGTTGGTTTTATTTATATCTCTGGACTTTCAGTAGAGATATCCCGAGTAATGGTTGTGCTTATATGGCTTATCAGCATTTTTACCATACCTGTTTTTCGTTATATTGGTAAAAAAAGCCTTCTTAAGCTGGGAGTTTGGAGTTGTCCGGTTATAGTGATAGGCAGTCTCGAAACAGCAGAAATGCTAGAGAGAGCTTTGAAACGTGAAGAGACAATGGGCTATAGAGTTATTGGGTTGATAAGCACTGGTGACGAAGACAAGTTAAAAACTTCTCAAGCTAAAACGCTTAATCCATTTTCTAACCTTGGTCCAATAAAAGATGCTGAAAAAGCTATAACCTTATCAGGTGTAGAAGATCTAATAATTGCTGATCCAAATCTAAGAACTCAGGATTTGGTTGAACTTACGAACCGTTTTCAACCTTTAGTAAACAATGTTATTATTGTACCTGACTTATTTGGAATAACTTTAAATGGTATAGACATGGCTTATCTTTTTGAAGAGCAAGCAATATTGCTGCAAATTAAAAATAGACTTAAATCTTCTTTAAACAAAGCTGTAAAGCGAGTATTTGATGTAGTATTCGGTATAATATTTTTATTGTTAGGTTTACCAATACTTATGCTTGCTACAATTGCTATTAAGGTTGATACTAAAGGTTCAGTTTTGTTTATCCAAGACAGAATTGGTCAAGGTGGAAAAACCTTTTCTGCCTTAAAATTTCGCACTATGTATCAAGACGCCGATCATATCTTAGAGGATTACCTGGCTTCTAGCAGTGAAGCTCGTCAAGAGTGGGAGGAGTATAATAAGCTTCGCAGCTATGATCCCAGGGTTACAAAAACGGGTCTTTTTTTACGCAGATTTAGTTTAGATGAACTACCACAATTAT
>SLHT01000252.1 GCA_007136055.1 Syntrophomonadaceae bacterium | reverse complement strand
CCCTTTAATTTTAATTTTTCTTTTTTTCATCTTTATATTATTCTTTCTAATATTATCTTTTTTTATTTTCAATTTTCTTATTCTTGAATTGAATTTCTTACCATAATTCTGATAAATTTTCAGATTTAATATATTTGTAACAGTTCCATTATTAATTTTAACCATTTTGGCAATTTGACTATAACTTATTTTGCCATAATGTTGTATGTATATTTCTTTAATCTGGCTAATCATTTTAGAGTCAATATTTACTTTTTTAGTTCTTACTCTCAAAGACCGAATCTTATCATTATATTCTGGTGCAATATTGCAAAATGGTGCATAAAGCATTTTAATATTTAAAAAATGTCTATCAGAAATTTTATAGGTATTAAGAATTTCATCCTTGTTGTATCCATTAGCCAATGCAAATTTTACACCTCCTACAATTTCTTGATTTTCCTTGGATATACGCATTTCATATTGCGCAAATATTTTTTCATTTAAATCCTGCCTAACATCCCTATATTGTTCACCTTTTTTAATTGCTGCTATCGTTGAAGTGCTAACCCCAGAATTATACTTGATTTTAAGTGTTTCTTGGATGCTCCTATTTTTATAACCTTTAGCTAACATTACTTTGATTCTTTCAGCTTCTATGTTTTTTAGTTTTCTTTTCATTTTATAATTGATTTAATTATTATCTGTTGAAATTTTTAATTGAACTCGATGACATTTGCTGAATATGATTTAAGACGTTTATCCAAATTTTTCGAAGGTCTCCAATTTCGTATAATACTCATTATTAGTTTTATATCTGTTTTCTGTGATTTATAAAATAATAATGTCTCTGTTTCATCATTCAGGCGGACGATTTTATTCTTTTTAATATCTTATGATAACCCTCAATGTCTAATTCAGTATCAAAATTTATTACATCTGCTAAAGAGCAAAATCCATTGAATTCATCTGGTGCAAGTTCTTTTAGACATTGACATAGTCCTTTCAATTCAGGGATTTCCTCTTCAATTTTTCTTAAATCAATCAATTGATAAACAAAATCCAATAAAATACATGCGATCAATTGTTCAGTATATTCCTGAATTGTTTCAGGTGATTGCATAATGAATTGTGGTGTCCCATCTTCAAATGCCATTTGGTATTTCAATGTTTTAGTATTTGTTGCGGACTTGTTTATGTCGCTCCAATCTAAACCATTTGAACATCTTTCCGTTCTTTGCACTGAAATAGCATAGTTGTATGAATTGATTGCCATATAATACATTTGATTATCTTCAGGACTATTCCATGCATCAACGCTATATGCATTACTAAGTACTTGTAGGAATGCCATGTGTTTTAACCTACCATCTTCTTGAAATTTTACAAGTAATTCATTAGCAAATTTTTTCTGAAGCAGGTTGATGTCAATTGTTTCATCAATGGGGTCTTTACCACCAGGGATAAGGTTGTAATCACCCCGACTAAAAGTTACTTTTGTCATACTATTGTCTTTTTTTTCTATTTTCATTTTAATTCCTCCCTGTCTTTTAAGATTTCATAATATGCAAGAGTGGCATAAGTGCCATCCAGGGGTAACTCGTTAATAAGACGATATACATTATATATGCATGCATCTTTTTCCATTAACTCCCGATCATAATAGATACCGTTATTAACCAATCTTTCTTCAACCATCTCATACTCGGATTTAGACATTTTTTTGATTTCATCAAGATGTTTATCCACTAATTTCTTCCGATAAACATAACAGTTCTTGGTCTTGTCAAAAGGTTCTGAACTAAGTCTATTTAATTCTTCCCATTCTTCTTCCATTTCTGCTTCCCTTCTTTTTTGATCTTCATTCGCTTGATTAATTTCGTTTTGATATTCTGCATCCAAGTCTTTTCGATAGTACACATCAGGATCACGGGGAAGATTTGCGGGTTTGTTATCATCCCACCATTTTTCATATTCCTCTTTTGTTTTTAGGTTTAGTTCTCGCACAACCTTTTTTGCTTCATTGTAATTCAACATTTTTGTTTTCATAATTTTTAATATTTAGTTTATTATTTTTATTACATATTCCTGTATTTCTTTGGCTTGTGCTGTATTCCCACTAATTCCAATAAAATAACTTTCTTCACCATTAGTTTTAATCAGATGGTCAATATCAAGTAGCGTCATAACGGTTGTGTTGTTGCAATTTGAAATTGCGCAATTTTCACCGTTTTCTTCTTTTTCGAATTTGCCTCCAAACCTTGTTTGTATCAAATCCATGATCTTTAGTAAATTTTCTTTTTTCATTTTCATTTAGTATTTTAGTTATTAGTAATAATTTATTTCAGTTCGTTTATTAATCGGACATACTTTTTCCATTTAGATGTTATTTACATCTATAACCTGTTTCTAACCAGGCTGTTAATATTTATTTGGGGGTTTTTGCCTAACCGTAGTCAGACTTTTTCATTATCATCTTCTTCATATAAAATATTTTTTATAGTACATATCTTAATCATTATTTCCACTACAAATATAACGTGAAAAAACAATAAAGGTTATGATATACAGGTGATTGTGAAGGTGAAGGTGAAGGGAGGTGAAGGTGGGTAAAGATCAGAACTCCTTCACAAGTGCATCAATTTCTTTCCTCTTTTGTTCTGATAAGATTCTGTAAATCTGTTGCTTTAATTCTTTGAAGTTTTGCCTGAATTCCATGTTATCGATAGTGCGAAAACAACCTTTTAGTCTGGCATAATCCATTCTACTGATATTACCATTTATATTTCCAGAGAAAATTAACTGCATTATGAAATACAATAGTTCACTTGCGTTATCATCGTGCCATAGAATTGGTTCAATTTTATGGATAGGTTTTCCAGTGAAAACATTTTTGAACTGAATATATGTTGTGCTATTTGTAATGTATTTGCCTCTTAATCTTTTAAATAATACGGGTAATTCCTCCTTGATTTTGCCCTGCCAATTATAAGAGATGATTGTATTTGTTGATTCTACTCTGTCATGTAATTTTACTTTAT
>SLHT01000217.1 GCA_007136055.1 Syntrophomonadaceae bacterium | reverse complement strand
TTCCCTTGATTCCACGCCTGCAGCATCGTCTTTATGAATGGAAAAGGTTGATCCTTTGAAAAGATGGTTGTATGCAACATGATCACGGTGATAATGGCTTAAAACAACTTGCCCTGTTTTAGCGGAAATCTCTTCTAAAAAAGCTCCCGACCCGGTGTCTATCAACAGATTTTCTTCGCCTTCGAGGTAGAGAGAATGGGAATATGGATAGCGTCCCTTGTTTTCCGCCTTGATAAACCAAACTCCAGGCCTTATCTCTTTCACTTTTTTCAACCCCTTTTTACTGCCGCATCAACTTTAGTTACTGCCCATAATAAAACCCACCTGAGGCGTTAATAAACTACGGTGGGTTTGCTTAATCATTTATGAATACAAAAATAAAGTTTACCGTTTGGAGAATTGTGGCGCACGGCGGGCTTTTTTCAAGCCGCACTTCTTACGTTCTTTCATGCGCGGATCACGGGTCAGATAGCCGTTTTTCTTTAAAACCGGCCGGTACTCACCATCAGCTTGCAGCAGGGCACGGGCAATACCATGCCTGATTGCTCCTGCCTGTCCTGAAAAACCTCCGCCTTCAACTTTGGCGATTATATCGAAACTGCTTTCATTTTCCGTGGCAACCAACGGCTGCCTAACAATCAGTTTCAGTGTATCCAGGCCAAAATACTGATCCATTTCTTTTCCGTTGATCATGATTCTGCCGCTGCCCGGAAGCAAACGAACTCTTGCTACCGACTCTTTGCGGCGCCCGGTTCCAATGTATTGCACTTCGCTCAAGAGCCAGGGCCTCCTTCCGTTCTGTCATCCTGCACTTCTCTCCAGGTTTGCGGTTTCTGTGCCTGTTGAGAATGCTGGTTATCTCTGTATACACGCAGTTTTTTAAGCATTGCCCGCCCCAACCTATTGTGGGGAAGCATTCCGCGAATAGCCATATAGACTGCCTTCTCGGGTCTTCTATCCATTAACGTAGCATAATCCATTTTTGTTAGACCGCCAGGATATCCCGAATGACGATAGTAGTACTTTTGTTCAAGTTTACGCCCTGTCAAAACAACCTTGCCGGCATTGAGAACAATTACGTGATCGCCGCTATCGAGATGCGGGGTAAATTCCGGTTTGTGCTTTCCTCTTAACAGCCGGGCTGCTTCTGTTGCCACCCTGCCCAGCGGCCTTCCGGCGGCATCAATAATATACCAGCTGCGTTTTATTTCCTCCGGTTTTGCCATGTACGTAGTACGCATTTCAACCCTCTCCTTTTGCCTCAACCAGTAAAGCCACAAACTACATTTTAATATACCGGGCAGACCCTGTCAAGCTAATTAAGGCGTCCTTTCCCTATTTTACACTATTTATTTTTATTTTAAATTGTTCTCTCTATGTTCGAGCTGCAGGTTTTTGTGGACATGTCGGCTCTGAATCTAAAACATATGATCATATAGTACTTTTTCGAGACATAATCCGTAAGCGGGAGTGGTGGGTCCTGCAGCGCCTTGACTTCCATCCTTCAGGGCCGCTTCTATCTCTGCTAAAGTTAGACAACCTAACCCAACACGGATCAAAGAACCTGTCATTAAACGGACCATCCGGTAAAGAAAACCGCTTCCTTCAAAATAAAAGATCAGCAGCTGCTCTTCCGTTCTCTCTTTTAACTCGACCCTGTAAAGAGTCCTTTTCGTATCAACTACCCGGCTTCCTGTAGCCTGGAATGCTCTGAAATCATGGGAACCTGTAAACAACCCGGCTGCCTTACTCATTATGTCCAGGTCCAGTTTGGCGGGCAAGTGAAGGCTGTAAAGTCTTTTCATTACCTGGGGGAAAATAGCCCGATCAAGAGTATAGCTGTAAATTTTCCGGGTCGCAGCAAATCGGGCATGAAAATCCTCTGGCACTTCTCCGGCTTCAGTAACTACTATATCGAAAGGCAGCAATGAATTTAAAGCGTAGGGAATTTTTTTTACATTTATGTAAAAAGGAGCATGGTAGTTTGCCGCCTGCCCACGGGCATGCACACCCGCATCTGTCCTCCCCGCGCCATTGATGCGCAATGACTGTTTGTAAATCACGGAAAGAGCCCGCTCCAGTTCCCCCTGCACAGTGGGTGCATTAGCCTGAACCTGGTAACCGTTGTAGTTATTACCATCGTAGCTAATACGGATTAGGGTGTTAATCATTGCCTGCTCCTTATATTTAAAAACGGTGTACTTACAAACCAAGAGTTAGCGATGCCGCCAGCATGACCAGGGCAACGGCCAGAACAACCCAATCTCGCGGGAAAAACGTGTCCTCGTGCATGCGGGTGCGAATGGCACCAATGCGATAACCGCGGGCTTCCATAGCCAGAGCTAACTCGTCAGCGCGTCTAAAAGCGCTGACAAACAAGGGAACTATTAACGGAACCAGGCTTTTAGCCCGTCGAAAGATTGAACCACTTTCAAAATCAGCCCCCCTTGATACCTGAGCCCGCATTAATCGCTGGCTCTCCTCCATTAAGGTCGGTATAAAGCGCAAGGCTATAGCCATAATCATGGCCACCTCGTCAGTAGGCAAACCAATGTAACGCAGCGGCTTTAAAAAGTAACTCAACCCATAGGTAAGCGACAGCGGCGTTGTAGTAAGTGTTAAGAGCAGAGAAAAAAGGACAAGAGTAACCAGTCGCAATATAATAAAAATCCCTTCCCTGACCCCTTCCGATTCTACAGTGATAAATCCAACCCTGAGGAGAACGATGCCACCACTGGTAAAAAAGAAATAGATTACAAGGGCAAAAATGGCGATAAAAAGAACAGGCCTTAATCCTCTTAAGAAATAGCGGAAGGGTACCCTGGTTTTTGCAATTAGGAACAGGGCAATAAAAAAAAGGGCAACCAGCCCTGAATATGATCGCAAGCTGAAAAGCAGGGCCAGGACAAAAAGCAGTGAAATTAATTTCATACGTGGGTTCAACTGGTGGACCAGGCTTTGTCCGGGGAAGTACTGGCCCAGGGTAATGCTTCGGCTCATTTTACATGCCGCCCTTTCAGCTTGTTTATTTCCTGCCGCGCACCTTCCAGATCAAAAATATCTGTTCTTACTTTCATGCCTCCTTCAGACAAACCATGCATGATTTCAGTTACTGCAGGCAAGCCCAGACCCAGTTGATATAACTGTTCCCGCCGGGAGAAAATCTCCTTTGCCGCCCCTTTTAAGATCAGCCTGCCATGCTGCAGAACAATAACAGTGTCGGCTAAAGCCGCAGCTTCGTCGAGATGATGAGTGCAAATTAGAACAGTCAGTCTTTTACTGCGGTTAAGCTTTGTCAGCAAACTATATAAGTTACGTCGACCGGACGAATCAAGCCCCGCAGTGGGCTCATCGAGAATAAGCACTTCAGGCTTTAATGAGAGCACAGAAGCCAAAGCTACCAGTCTTTTCTGCCCGGAGCTGAGTTGAAAGGGATGCCTGTTCAAAAGTGTACGAGTTTCAAGCCCGACTTCTTCTAATGCCTCGGTAACCCGGACTTGCACTTTGCTTTCTTCAAAACCAAGGTTACGCGGGGCAAAAGCAATCTCATCGTATACCGTTTCTGAAAAAAAATGTTCTTCGGGCATCTGGAAGACCAATCCGACCCGCTTTCGCAAATTAAACAGTTCTGCTTTGTTGGAACCGACAGTATTGCCTTCAAAATATACCTTTCCGGATGAGGGCTTAAGCAGCCCGTTTAAATGTTGAATCAGGGTTGACTTACCGGATCCGGAAGGCCCTATAATCAGGGCAAATTCACCCTGCGATAAATCGAAGGTAACCTCTTTTAACGCTTCATTGGCAAAGGGAGTGCCGGGCATGTATGTATGGGTCAGCTTTTCCGTTCCAATGAACATAGGCTGTGGACCAACTCCCGACAGTGGATTAGTTGTGGCGGAAGATCAAAACCGTCTTCTCGGAGTAAAGCGGCTAATTCGACCGCAGCGGGTCCCTGAAGCCCAAGACTGTGCAACAGGGAAACATCACTTAGGACAATTTCCGGAGGCCCCTGCATGACCAAACGGCCCTGGTTGAGAATGATAATCCTATCGGCATAAACCGCTTCTTCAGGAAAGTGGGTTACATGAATTACGGCTATACCCTGGTCGCGGTTTAATCCACGCACCGTCTCAATCACATCACGCCGGCCTGTGAAATCCAGCATTGCTGTCGGTTCGTCCATCAGGATACAATGCGGCTGCATCGCTAAGACACCAGCAATAGCTACCCGCTGTTTTTCTCCTCCCGAAAGCAGGTGAGGCGGTTGATGCAACAAATGCTCAAGACCAAGCAGATGAGCCACAGCAATGACCTTATTTTGGATCTCAGCAGAAGGCAGGGCCATATTCTCCAAACCGAAAGCTATATCTTCTTCTACCGTAGTAGCCACCAACTGGTTATCAGGGTTTTGAAAAATCATTCCACAATAACGACGAACTTCCGCTATTTTATTTTCATCAACAGTAGAAATACCCTCAACCAGCACCTCGCCTTCGCAAGGAGCGAGCAGGGCATTAAATAATTTCAATAAAGTAGTTTTTCCAGAACCATTCGGGCCAATCAGGGCCAGATATTCGCCCCTGCTCACAGCCAGGTTAATCCCGGAAAGGGCGGGAAAAGAGTTTTTCTCTTCACCCGGGTAATAGTAAGCCAGCTCCCTGGCTTCAATCATAAACTCGGACCTGTTAACCATGAATCAATCACTCGGATACAAGTTCCAGGATAACCATCGGCGCACCATCACCACGGCGCGGCCCTTTTTGGATAATGCGGGTATACCCGCCTTCTCTGCCTTCCATTTTTGGGCCGATTTTTTCGAATAAGGTGGTAACCGCATCTTCATCCAGCAAATAGGTTATAGCCTGGCGGCGGGCATGTAAATCTCCCTTTTTGGCCAGGGTAACCATTTTTTCAGCCAACGGACGACAGGCCCGAGCCCTTGCAGCAGTAGTTTCTATGCTGCCATTAAGCAAAAAAGATGTAACCAGGCCGCGCAACAGGGCTCGCCTGGGGCCGCTTTTTCGACTCAGCTTCTGGTATGGCATAATAAACTTCCTCCTTGAAGGCTTACTCTGCGCTGTCGTTGAAGCTAAAGCCAAGCTCAATCAACTTATGCTCCACTTCTTCCAGCGATTTCTTGCCCAGGTTACGTACTTTCATCATTTCTTCTTCACTCTTGCGGACCAGTTCTCCAACGGTATTGATCCCTGCCCGCTTCAAACAGTTATACGAGCGCACTGAAAGATCCAGTTCTTCTATGGTTAAGTCAAGGACCCTTTCACGATCTTCTTCCTTGCTGTCTGAAGTAATTTCAACCTCATCAACTTTCTCAGTTAAGTTTACAAAAAGAGAAATATGAGTTTTCAATATTTTCGCTGCCAGGCTCAAGGCTTCATCGGGTTCGATGCTGCCATCTGACCATAGTTTCAAAGTTAACTTATCAAAGTCAGTCACCTGGCCAACCCTGGTGTTCTCAACGAAGTAATTAACTTTACGGATCGGCGAAAACATCGAGTCGACTGGAATGACACCTATTGGCTGCTGCGGCAGTTTATTCTTCTCAGCAGGAACATAGCCCCTACCATTAACAGCTGTCATCTCCATATACAGCCGGGCATTTTCTTCCAGGGTACAAATATAGTGATCCTCATTTAAAATATCTACTTCAGACGGGGCATTAATATTTTTAGCCCGGACAGCCCCAGCCTGGTCAGTGTCGATAACAAGACTCTGCGGTTCGTCAGAATGTATTTTCAACGAAACGGCCTTCAAGTTGAGAATTATTTCAATAGTATCTTCCAAAACCCCGGGCAGGCTGGAAAACTCGTGCAGTGCCCCGTCAAACTTAACGCTGGTTATCGCTGCTCCTGGCAGAGATGACAACAGAATTCTGCGCAGGGCATTACCCAGGGTGGTTCCATATCCTCTTTCCAGGGGTTCAACCACAAAACGACCGTAATTGTTCTGTTCATCATGTTCCACAAATTCTATTTTCGGCTTTTCAATTTCAATCATCACGATTCTATTATACCCTCCTCGCTTGATATATTGAGGGTTCACTATTTGCTTAGCGGGAATAAAGCTCGACAATAAAGTGTTCGGTTACCGGCACATCAATTTCATCACGCTGCGGCACCCTTATTATTTTTCCTTCAAGCTTTTCATGGTCAACTTCCAACCAGTCTACTACTCCCTGCTGCTCCCTGTCTTCAATAATTTGTTTAAATACCGGCTTAGCTTTACGATGCTCACGAACAGCTACAATATCTCCAACCTTGGTCTGGTAAGAGGCAATATCAACCTTGCGTCCGTTAACTTGAAAATGGCCGTGGTTAATAAGTTGTCTGGCTTCAGCGCGAGACCTTGCCAATCCCATACGATAGACAACCGTATCGAGGCGGCTTTCTAAAATCTGCAATAATATTTCGCCGGTAACCCCCTTGCGGCGATCAGCCTCTTTAAAATAAAGGCGAAACTGTCTTTCCATTACTCCATATATACGGCGGGCTTTTTGTTTTTCACGTAACTGCTGTCCGAATTCTGAGAACTTCTTTCGACCCTGGCCGTGCTCCCCCGGCGGGTAAGCATGACGAACTACAGCACATTTATCAGAATAGCAACGATCGCCTTTTAGGTACAACTTATCATTTTCTCTGCGGCATAAACGGCAAACTGCTCCAGTATGGCGTCCCATTTCTTAAATGTTACACCTCCTTTAATAAAATAAACTATACTCTCCGCCTCTTCGGTGGTCGGCATCCATTATGCGGAATCGGAGTTACATCTTTAATCGCATTGACTTCCAGACCCGCAGCCTGCAGCGAACGGATCGCCGCTTCGCGCCCTGCTCCAGGACCTTTTACGTACACTTCAAGTTGTCTCATCCCGTGATCCATGGCCACCTTTGCAGCAGTTTCAGCAGCAAGCTGGGCGGCAAAAGGAGTTGATTTGCGCGATCCTTTAAACCCAACATTGCCGGCGCTGGACCAGGAAATGCTATTCCCGTCAACATCAGTGATGCTGATAAAAGTATTATTGAAGGTCGATTTTATATGAGCAACCCCACGCTCAACATTCTTTTTTTCGCGTTTTTTTGAACGAGTAACTTTTTTCTTAACCAATTTTTATAGGTTCCTCCCTTCTTCATAAATTTAACTCTTGCGACGGATACCGACAGTCTTGCGAGGCCCTTTACGGGTGCGGGCATTATTTTTGGTCTTTTGACCTCTAACCGGCATACCACGTCTGTGCCTTATGCCCCGGTAACAACTGATTTCAACCAGGCGCTTGATATTTAGGGCAACTTCCCGCCTTAAATCTCCTTCGACATTATAATTCTTATCAATAAACTCGCGCAGCCGGCCAAGCTCGTCCTCAGTCAAATCTTTAACCCTTGTTTCAGAACTAACCCCTGCATGTTTCAAAATTTCTTCTGCGCGGTTTCTGCCTATACCGTAAATATAGCTCAGCGCAACTTCTACTCTTTTATCACGCGGTAAGTCTACACCTGCAATTCTAGCCAACCTATTAACACCTCCTTAAACTAAATTTCCCGGAAAACAAGAATCTGCGGTACAAGATTTTATACTAACCCTGTCTCTGCTTGTGTTTTGGGTTTTGACATATAACTACAACCCTGCCCTTGCGCCGGATTATCTTGCATTTCTCACACATCTTTTTCACTGAGGGCCTCACCTTCATAATAACGAACCTCCTTACTTATAACGGTAGGTAATGCGCCCCCGAGATAAATCGTAAGGCGATAGTTCAACCAAAACCCGGTCACCCGGCAGGATGCGAATAAAATTCATCCGGATTTTGCCGGATACATGAGCCAGAACCTTGTGACCGTTCTTTAACTCAACCCGGAACATGGCATTCGGCAGCGGTTCGACCACAGTGCCTTCTACTTCAACTGCATCTTTTTTTTTGCTCATGTTGCCAGTTAAACCTCCTCAACGGGAGCCCCGGTTTCCGGAACCAGCTCTTTTAAAAGCTTGAGAACCTGGTTGTCGGTTAACTGAGCAGAACTAAACATTTCACCCGGTGCTGCCCTGCGCTCATAATGCTGCAAATGAACGATATTTTTCTTTTTCGGCCGGGAAACTGGCCGACTGCGTCCGTCTACTAAAAGGACATGCTTATAGTCTAACTCCCCAATTACTAAATAATGCTTACCTTTATCACGGCCGGCCAGAGAGCGGACCAATTGCCCCGGCTTTAGTTCCACTATTGCTTCGCCCCCTTAAACCAGGTTGGGAGAGGTCAGGATTTCAGGCCCGTTATTGCCCAGTGCGATGGTATGTTCAAAGTGAGCTGACAAACTACCGTCAGCAGTAACTACTGTCCACTGGTCATCAAGAACCTTTACTTCCCAACTGCCTGCATTAACCATAGGCTCAATAGCCAGCACAATTCCTTCTTGTAACACGGGACCGCGTCCCGGTTGACCAAAATTCGGAACCTGTGGTTCCTCATGCATATCTTCACCGATCCCATGGCCTACATAATTGCGGACTACTGAAAGCGAATTCTTTTCCACATAGGCCTGAACAGCATGTGAAATATCGGAGAGCCTGTTTCCAGCCTTTATTGCTTCGACAGCCTCCTGTAAAGACAGCCTTGTAACATCTATTAGCCTGCGTGCCTGCGGGGCTACTTCGCCTACCTCAAAAGTTGCAGCGGCATCACCGTGATAACCTTTCAAGCGAACACCGACATCAATGCTGATTATATCGCCCTCTGCAAGCCTGCGCAACCCGGGAATGCCATGCACCACCTCATTATTAATGGATGTGCATATCGATGCCGGGAAATTATGATAACCCAGAAAAGCTGGCTCTGCATTGTAACTGCGAATCAATTTTTCTGCGATCTTATCCAGCATAGCGGTGGTTATGCCGGGTTTAATCGAGTTTTCCATCTCCTGCAGCACTTCGGCAACAATTCTGCCCGCTTCCCGCATCGACTTTAGTTCCCGCATCGACTTTAATTTAATCATATCTTAGTTCACTACTTCATAAAGCCCCGATAACTACGCATCATCATGTGGCTTTCAATTTGCTTGAATGTTTCAAGTGTCACACCGACTACAATAATTAGACCGGTGCCGCCAAATACAATACTCATTCCTGTTATACGCTCCAGAATAATCGGAAACACGGCGATGAAAGCAAGCGAAAATGCACCTGCCGTGGTCAAACGTGATGTTACCCTGGCCAGGTAATCAGCTGTGGGGCGACCCGGACGAAGTCCGGGTATAAAACCGCCGTATTTCTTAATATTACCGGCCACCTGAAATGGATCAAACTGAACCGCTGTATAAAAGAAAGCAAACAGGACGATTAAAGTCATATATAATACCAGGTTAAGATTTGTTCCCCAGCTCAGGCTTTCGGCTATCCTCTGCGCCACTGGATGCTGAATAAAACTGACCAGCGTTTGTGGGAAGCTTAATATAACCGAAGCGAATATGACCGGGATAACCCCCGCCTGGTTTACTTTCATTGGAATGTGCGTAGCCTGGCCACCATACATCTTACGACCTACCACGCGCTTGCTGTACTGCACATTTACCCTGCGCTGGCCCTGGTCAAGCCCGATAATACCAACAATCAGGGCAAGAAGCATCGCAACAACCAGGATAATAACGAGCAGGCTAATCTGGCCGACCCGATATTGCTCAGCCGCCATAGCTACCGCTATCGGAAAGCCGGCAACAATACCGGCAAAAATTATCAGTGATATACCGTTACCGATTCCCTTTTCAGTAATCAACTCACCCATCCACATCAGAAACGCGGTACCGGCGGTAAGCGAAATAATAATTGTTATATAAGATAACAGTGTTTTATCCACCACAGCCTCACCGGCAATAAGGGTTGAAAGACCCAGGGCCTGGATAAGAGCAATGACGATAGTTCCGTAACGGGTAATCTGCGATATTTTTTTACGACCCTCAGGACCTTCCTGGCTCCATTCTTTAAGCTTTGGAATGACAATTGTCAACAGGTTCATAATAATGGATGCGTTAATGTAAGGCATTATTCCTAAGGCAAATATAGTAAAATTTGCCAGGTTTCCGCCACCGATAATATTGACAAACCCGAAGATGGTATCCTCCTGAAAAAATTCAGCCAGCAGGGATGCATCTACACCGGGCACCGGAATCGCCGATCCAACCCGAAAAACCACAAACATGGCCAGGGTGAAGAGAATACGATCTCTAAGCTCTTTGATCCGCCACGCTGTACGTATTGTTTCCAGCACTTTATATCACCTCTGCCTTTCCCCCGGCTGCTTCAATTTTTGCCAGGGCCTGCTTACTGAAACGATGGGCATGGACCTCCAGCTTACGATCGAGTTCACCATCACCAAGTATTTTTAACGGATCATTCAAACTTTTAAGCAGTCCTGCTTCAAGTAAAAGATCGGGTGTTACCACTGTTCCTTTTTCAAAAGAATTCAGATCGCCCAGGTTGACAATGCTCCATTTCTTTTTGAAAATATTTGTAAAACCCCGCTTCGGCAAACGCTGGAAATAAGGCATTTGACCCCCCTCAAATCCGCGACGCACGCCGGAACCCGAACGGGATTTTTGTCCTTTCTGACCCCGGCCGGATGTTTTGCCCAAACCAGAAGCCATACCTCTTCCTTTACGTTTAGCCACTTTTCTGGCTCCCTCAGGAGGCCTTAATTCGTGTAAACGCATCGGCTACACCTCCCTCTATAACACAACTTGAATCACTTTGTTTCAACAACATCAATTAAGTAATCAACTGTTTTTGCCATGCCCCTGATTACATCTGTGTCATTATGAACAACAGTTTCACCGATTTTTTTTAAGCCCAACGCACGCACTGTACGGCGGTGATTCTGCTTGCGTGAGAGCGGACTGCGAATCAGGGTAATCTGTAATTTTTTTGCCATAGCCATTAACTCTCCTTAACTGAGCAGCTTCTCTATTTCAATACCGCGCAAAGCGCTTACATCTTCAGCCCGCTTTAGCGATCTTAAACCCTGCATTGTAGCATTGACAATATTTATAGCATTGGCAGAGCCTAAAGACTTGGTCAGAACATCCCTTACTCCTGCCAATTCCAAGACCGCGCGCACCGGTCCGCCGGCTATTACGCCAGTTCCTTCGGAAGCGGGTTTAAGCATAACTTTTCCGCCACCAAAGCGGCCGGTAACCGGATGGGTGATCGTGGTCCCAACCATGGGCACTTCAATCATTTGTTTTTTAGCATTTTCAATACCTTTGCGAATTGCCTCGGGCACTTCACCGGCTTTGCCCATGCCTGCTCCGACTTTTCCTTTTTGATCGCCGACAACAACCAAGGCGCTAAAGCTAAACCGACGTCCGCCTTTAACAACCTTTGCCACGCGATTGATCTTAACTACTTTTTCAGCAAATTCCTGTGATTTTTCTTTTTTTGCCACCCCTGCTGTTCCCCCCTTTCTAGAAGTTTAACCCGGCTTCACGGGCCCCATCGGCAAGTTCTTTTACCCTGCCATGGTAGAGGTAACCGCCCCGGTCGAAAACTACATCTTTAATGCCCTTGTCTGCAGCTCGGCTGGCGAGCAACGACCCTACTTTGCGAGCTGCCTCCCGATTACCGCCGTAGGATAACTCCGTACGCAATTGGGGATCCAGGGTTGAAGCGGCAGCCAGGGTCCTTCCAGATTGGTCATCGATCACCTGGGCATAAATATTATTACTGCTGCGGTATACATTTAACCGGGGACATTCCGGTGTGCCGCTTATTTTAGCCCGTACTCTGCGATGACGCCGCTTACGGC
>SLHT01000213.1 GCA_007136055.1 Syntrophomonadaceae bacterium | reverse complement strand
GATAACTGGGAAGCCCCGACTCTCGGGGCCTGGGGTTTGGGGTGGGAAATCTGGCTCGATGGCATGGAAATTACTCAGTTTACTTATTTTCAACAGGTAGGCGGCTATGATGTAGAGCAGGTTCCGGTTGAACTGACTTATGGTCTCGAACGGATCGCCATGTACCTGCAGGACTGCGATAATGTTTTCGATCTGATTTGGACCGGCAATATAACCTACGGTGAAGTTTTTCAACGGGTAGAATGGGAACAGTCGAGCTACAGCTTTGATTATGCCGACCGTGACCTGCTTTTTAACCTCTTCAACAGTTATGAAACAGAGGCTAAACGCCTGTTGGATTTCGAGCTGGTTTATCCTGCTTACGATTACATTTTAAAATGCTCCCATACCTTTAATAATCTCGAAGCGCGCGGGGCGATCAGCGTTACAGAGCGGGCCGCTTACATTGGAAGGGTCCGTACCCTGGCCAGGCTTTGCGCCGAATGTTACCTGAAACAGCGTGAAGCGGCCGGCTATCCCTTGCTGGCAGGAGGTGCGGTATAGTGACAATGACTCATAACTTACTAATGGAAATTGGCTGCGAAGAAATTCCTTCACGGTTTATCCCGCGAGCAATGGAACAATTAAGCGCAGAAGCTGCTGCCCTGCTGGCTGAAAACAGGTTAGGGCATGGTACTATTGAAACCTGGGCCACACCCCGTCGTCTGGTGATACTGGTCAGTAATCTTGAGATGAAGCAAATCGATTTGGTAGAAAAGGTAAAAGGTCCCCCTCTGGACCGCGCCTATGATGATGCCGGCCATCCTACTAAAGCCCTGCAAGGGTTTATCAAAAATCAGGGGGTCACATTGGAACAAATCGGAGAAGAGATAATCAAGGAAGCCCGCTACGTGATGGTAGAAAAAGAAATTCCCGGACGCATGACAGAAGAACTGCTGCCGGAACTGCTGCCCCTTATAATCCGAAAGCTTTCTTTCCCCCGTCCGATGTACTGGCAGCATAAAGAGGTGCGTTTTGCCCGCCCGATTCGCTGGCTGCTTGCTCTCTATCATAATAAGCAGGTAGTTTTCAGTTTTGCCGGTATCCAGTCTGGCAGAATTACTTACGGGCACCGCTTCCTCGCCCCGGGGCCATTTGAAATTGACAGCGCAAACCACTATTTCCGTTGTCTCGAAGAAAATTATATCGTGGTCGATCAAAACCGGCGCCGTAAAATGATCGTCGAGCAGCTGGAAGAAAAAGCGGCCGAAAAAGGGGGAAATGCCCTAATTGATGAAGACCTGCTTGAAGAGGTTACTTACCTGGTTGAATATCCGGTTGCCGTTGACGGTTCTTTTGATCCTTCTTACCTCGAACTGCCCCAGGAGGTTGCAATTACCTCGATGCAGAACCACCAGCGCTACTTCCCGATCGTGGAGAAAGAAAGCGGTCGGTTAATGCCGCATTTTGTGGGCATCAGCAATAACCGTTTTCATCAAAACATCCGTAAAGGATATGCCAAGGTTCTGCAGGCCCGACTGGCAGACGGACAATTTTTCTACAATGAAGACCGCAAAGTATTCCTTGAAAGCCATGTAGAGAAGCTAAAAAGCGTTATCTTCCTCGAATCGCTTGGTAACGTTGACCAAAAGCGGGCCCGCCTGGTTGAACTGACCGAAAAAATTGGAAGAGCTTTAGGTCTGCCAACCGATCAGGTAAAAAATGCAAAGCGCAGCGCCCATCTCTGTAAAGCTGACCTGGTCACTAATATGGTCAGGGAGTTTCCGGAATTGCAGGGTATAATGGGCAGGGAATATGCCAGGCTGAGCGGGGAAGCTGAGGAAGTTGCTGTTGCTATTTATGAGCATTACCAGCCTCGTTATGCAGGCGACGCTATACCCTCTACCATGGCAGGCGCTCTTGTTGCCCTCGCTGATCGCATTGATACCCTGGCCGGTTGTTTCGCTGCGGGTATACAGCCGACAGGCTCACAGGATCCTTATGCTCTACGCCGGCAGGCCCAGGGGGTGGTGGCCATCCTTCTCGGGTTTGAAATGAATTTATCATTAGAAGACTATATTGACTATGCGTTAGATGCGCTTTCAGCGACCCTTGAAATAGATCGGGAGAAGAGGCAGCTATTAGAAAAAAACCTCTACGACTTTCTAATTCAAAGAATACGCTTTGTATTACGGGATCGGGGTACCGACCATGACGTTACTGAAGCTGTCCTCGCTGTTCCTTTTAAAGCAACAGTTGATCTGGTTAAAAAAGCGGCGGTGTTGGAACAATACTTAAAAGGCCCCCTTCTTGACGATGTAATTACCGCCTATAACCGTGTAGGCAACCTGGCCCAAAAAGCACCGGACGATTTTGTTGATAAAAAGTTATTTGCAGATATCTCGGAAAAAGAACTGTTTCGTAGCTTAAAAACTGCCGAAGAAAACCTTGATAACCTTGACGATTATGTTAAAGCGCTTGAACAGCTACAGCTGTTAAAACAGCCTGTCGATAACTATTTTGACAATGTTATGGTCATGGTTGAAGATCAAAAGGTGCGTGAAAACAGGCTCAACCTTCTTTTGGCTTTAAAAAAGACATTTAACCGCGTTGCCGATTTTTCTAAATTGCAGTCGCCTTAAAATAAAATTTCGGAGGCAGGAAGTTATCTGGTAAATAGAGTATATATATCTATGGTTGCTTCTTTTTTATTGGTGGGCCTGATCATTTAGGTTAAAGGAGATTTCAAAGATGTTAGAAGCTTCAGAAAGGCCGATTGTCTATATTGTTTCCGACTCAATCGGTGATACTGCAGAGTTTGTCGTCAAAGCTGTAGCCAGCCAGTTTGACTCGGGCAACGTTGATCTGCGCCGGGTGCCTTTTGTAGAGAATAAAGAGCAGATCAAAGAAATATTTAGAGAAGCTGCCGGCTGCAACGCAATTATAGCCTACACCCTTGTAGTTCCGGAGTTGCGCAAGACAATGGAACAGGAGTCTTTAAATTACAGCATCTGCACAGCAGATATTCTCGGTTCACTGATGGGGGCGTTTAGCCGGGTCACCTGCAGGCAACCCAATTTTGAAGCGGGTTCGCTTCGCCAGCTTGATGAGGCCTATTTCCGCCGGGTTGCAGCTGTTGAATTTGCCGTCAAACATGATGATGGAAAAGATCCGCGCGGTTTTACAAGGGCCGAAGTTGTCCTTGTTGGTATCTCCAGAACCTCTAAAACTCCACTGAGCATGTATTTAGCTCACCAGGGAGTTATGGTTGCCAATCTTCCGCTTGTTCCCGAGGTTGAGGTTCCCGAAGAGCTTTACTGGATTCCTTCTGAAAAAATAATCGGTCTGGTCATCAATTCCGAACAGCTTCGTGAAATCAGGAAAGCGCGTCTTAAAGCGCTCGGGTTAGATGAAGATGCCGATTATGTTAATGTGGAACGAATAGAAGAAGAACTTACCTATGCCCGCCGGATAATGAAAAAACTGGGCTGTACCATTTATGATGTCTCCGACAAAGCAGTAGAAGAAGTGGCCAACAATATTATCCAGTTATTAAAAGGAGGAAGGTGAATTGAAAACAGGGCCGCATGTTTTTCCTTTTGCACATGGTGATAAATCGATGAAAAGTCTTCTGGGTGGCAAGGGAGCGAATTTGGCTGAGATGGCCCGCATCGGTTTGCCCGTTCCTCCCGGCTTTACCGTGACTACCGAAGCCTGTAAGCAGTACCTTAATAAAGGAGGAGAACTTTGGCCCGGGCTTAAGACGGAAATTATCGAAAATCTTGGTCTTCTCGAACAGCAGACCGGCCGCAACTTCGGCCAGGAACAGCCACTTTTATTATCAGTCCGTTCGGGCGCTGTTGTTTCGATGCCCGGAATGATGGATACCGTTTTGAACCTCGGTTTGAATCAGAAAACGACAGAGTCACTGGCTGCTGAAACCGGAAATCGCCGCTTTGCCCTTGACTGTTACCGTCGTTTTATCCAGATGTTTGGTGATGTAGTATTAAAGGTCGGCCATTACAGCTTTGAAAATGTGCTTACCGAGATAAGGCAGCGTAAAAGAGTAAAGACCGACTCTGAGCTGGAGGAAACTGATCTGGATCAGGTGGTAAAAGCTTTCCTGGATATAGTACGCAAAGAAACAGGAGCTGACTTTCCCCAGGATCCTCAGGAGCAGCTGTTCTTGGCGATTGAAGCGGTTTTTAAATCCTGGAATACAGATCGGGCTGCAATATACCGCAAGGCTAACAAGATCCCGGATGATCTGGGCACAGCAGTTAATGTCCAGGCCATGGTTTTTGGCAACCTTGGCTCAGACAGCGGCACGGGGGTAGCTTTTACCCGAAATCCGTCAACCGGAGAACCGAAATTATATGGTGAATACCTGCTTAATGCCCAGGGGGAAGATGTGGTAGCCGGAATTCGAACACCTCATGATATCGTAAATCTGGAAAAAGATATGCCCGAGGTTTTTCGTCAATTTCTCGAAACCTGCCAGGTGCTTGAGCAACATTACAAAGATATGCAGGATATCGAGTTTACCATTGAGCGGGGTAAACTATACATGCTGCAGACCCGCACAGGCAAGCGAACGGCCTCGGCTGCACTGCGCATCGCTGTTGACCTGGTAAAAGAGGGCCTGATCAACAAAACTGAAGCATTGCAAAAAATCGATCCCGCTCAACTTGAGCAGCTGATGCACTGGCGTATTGACCCTGAAGCGAAAATTAAATATATCGGTCGGGGCCTGCCGGCTTCACCGGGCGCAGCTTCCGGAAAATCTGTCTTTGATGCTGACCAAGCCAGAAACATGGCTGACAGCGGAGAAAAAGTAATCCTGGTCCGTCCGGAAACTACCCCTGATGATATTAACGGCATCATTGCCGCCGAGGGCGTCCTGACCAGCCGGGGTGGTATGACCAGCCATGCTGCCGTGGTTGCCCGCGGAATGGGGAAGCCCTGCGTGTGCGGTTGTGACGACCTGAGGATTGACTTAAAAAACAAGGTTTTCTATGTGCAGGATCAAAAGTATTCCGAGGGAGAAGTGCTCTCATTGGACGGCACAACAGGACAGGTTATTCTTGGTGAAGCTCCCCTGATCGAACCTCAGTTTACCGAACAGTTTTATGAGCTTCTCGGTTGGGCGGATGAAGTTCGCCGCTTGAAAGTGCGCGCCAATGCAGATAATCCCGAAGATGCACGCCGCGCTGTTGAAATGGGGGCCCAGGGGATTGGTCTATGCCGTACTGAGCATATGTTTATGGCTGCCGACAGGGTACCCGTGGTTCGGAAAATGATCCTTTCATCGGAGGTTGATGATCGTGAAGCGGCCCTGGCTGAACTTCTGCCCATGCAACAGCAGGATTTTAAAGGAATTTTGCACGAGATGGCTGGCTATCCTGTAACGATCCGCCTGCTTGACCCCCCCCTCCACGAGTTTTTGCCGGACCGTGAAGAGCTTTTGTTGGAAGTAGATCGGCTGCACAGAGAAAATAACGATTCCAAGAAACTGCAGGAAAAAGAAGCGCTGCTGCAGAAGGTGCAGTCACTTTCCGAATTTAACCCCATGCTCGGGCACAGGGGTTGCCGGTTGGGCCTGGTCTATCCGGAAATTTACCGTATGCAGGTCAGGGCTATTTTCCTGGCGGCTTTTGAGCTGTTAGATGAAGGGATGGCCCCGGAACAACTTCAGCCGGAAGTTATGATCCCCCTGGTTGGACACCGCACGGAAATGGAAGAAATGAGGCAGCTGGTTGAAGATACAGTGGCTGTGTTGTTTGAGGAGCAGGGCAGAAAGCTGCCCTATTTGGTCGGAACCATGATTGAGCTTCCCCGGGCCTGCCTGATCGCCGATCAACTGGCCGAAACCGCTTCGTTCTTCTCTTTCGGTACTAATGACCTGACCCAGACCACGCTGGGTTACAGCCGGGATGATGTTGAAGGCAAATTTTTACCTTTTTATATCCAGAAAAAAATATTAAAATCGAACCCCTTCGCAGAAATTGATCGGGAGGGAGTGGGCAGCCTGATGGAAATAGCGATAGAAAAAGGCCGTTCAGCAAGGCCGGATATAAAGTTGGGGATCTGTGGAGAGCACGGCGGTGACCCTGCCTCAGTTGAATTTTTCCACGCTGCGGGGCTGGAATATGTCAGCTGTTCGCCTTACCGGATACCCATTGCCCGACTGGCTGCGGCCAGGGCAACCCTTTCCGGATAGAATATTTAAAAAAGTAAGTCTTAAAATAGTCAGTTGATATAAACAGGAGAACGATAATTTATGGCGAAGAAGGAATAAGTTAAAATAGTCGCAAGGAGTGATCTAATTGACCCACCATGATAACCATGATTTAGCTTTAGAAAGTATTCACCCTCCCTGTCAGTCTGCATGCCCCCTGCATCAGGGTGTCCGTGATTATTTGCTGGCTATAGCTACCGGTGATTTCGACCGGGCGCTGGCGATAATCAAAGAAACAAACCCTCTGCCTTTTGTCTGCGGAACGATTTGTGCTCATCACTGCGAAGATGAATGTCGCCGCAATGATGTGGATAAATCCCCTTCCATTCGCGGTTTAAAACGCTTTGCTCTTGAAAATGGCAAGGCAAAAGTGTCGCCGCCTGCAGATGAACCTGATGTCAAAGGTAAGGTGGCCGTAATTGGTGCCGGTCCTTCCGGGCTTACAGCCGCTTTTGATTTGGCCCGAAGGGGAGCGGAAGTAACAGTTTTCGACCGTGAAAAATCAGCAGGCGGTGCCGTCCGTCACTACATTCCCCTCTATCGCCTTCCTGACGAAGCTATCGACCAGGATATCGATGAAATTAACGAGCAGGGCGTTGAATTTAAATTCGGGGTTGAACTCGGCAAGGATATCACAATAGAACAGTTGGAACAAGAGGGTTACAAGTCAATCCTGTTGGCCTTAGGCCTGCCGGTTAGCCGCGGTCTGGATATCCCCGGTGCTGACGGTGAGGGTGTTCTTTATGCCCTGCCTTTCCTTAAAGCGGTTAAACGTGAAGGTTTTAAGTTTGAAGGAAGCCCGACCGTGGTAGTAATCGGCGGCGGTAATGTGGCTATGGATGTAGCCCGTTCGGCTATACGGGCGGGTGCAGCGAAGGTTAAACTTTCCTGTCTTGAATGTGACGAGGAAATTCCTGCCTTTGAATGGGAACTTGAGGAAGCAAAAGAAGAAGGTGTAGAATTTAATACTTCCCGCGGACCAGATGCTATTGTCAGGGAAAATGGTAGTATAGCCGCCCTGGAAGTAGTTGAATGTACAGCCGTATTTGATGAACAGGGACGCTTCAGCCCTCAACTAAACGTAGACCACAGGGAAGCTCTTGAGGGCGATTTCGTGATTTTTGCTATCGGCCAGGGCGGAGATCCTGAGCCGCTGCGAAATGAGATCGAAATTGATGATCGTGGGCGTGTAGTCTTTAACCCGAATAAAATGACCACCAGCAGGGAAGGCGTTTTCAGCTGTGGTGAAATGATAACCGGTCCCGGTTCTGCTGTAGAGGCCATGGGCAACGGTCGCCTGGCCGCCCGGGCTGTTGCCGCCTACTTAAAAGGGGAAGACTTTGACAGTGCCAGGATCGAGTATGAAGAAAAACCGGTTCTCGACAAGCTCGATGATAAAGTTGCAGCAGAAGTCTACCCTATGGAACGCTATGAGATTCCGATGATCAGCCCGGAAGAAAGAGTGCGCCATTTCAAACAGGCTGAACTCGGCTATGATTTAGATACAGCGCTGTGTGAAGCGCGTCGCTGCCTGACCTGCGCCGCCGGAGCAGTGCAGGATGAAGATCTCTGTGTCCACTGTCTGACCTGTGTACGGGTCTGCCCTTACGATGTGCCTGTTGTCAGCGAAGAGAGCAAAGTTGTGGTTCGCAATGAGCAGTGCCAGGCCTGTGGACTGTGTATCAGTTATTGCCCCGTGTATGCAATCTCATTCCGCGCGCCTTATGTCGAGGAAGCTGTTGCCTCGATCGAGCCTGCTGTTGAAAAAATGGTGGCAGGGCGTAACGGTGATCCTTCAGTCCTGGCTATTACCTGTTCCTACGGAGCATTTGCCAGGCCTGAATTTGTAAATAAAGAATTTAAAAATATCGGAGTAGTTCGCTACCCCTGTGTCGGCAAACTCGATACCGCTCACCTGCTTAAAGCGGTAGAAGCCGGAGCCGACAAGGTGGTTGTAGTCGGCTGCAAGGACAGCGACAGGTTTGAGTGTCAGTATAAAGATGTCAACTACTGGTCGGCAAGAAAAGCTGTGCATGGCGCAGATTTGATGGAAATGCTGGGCCTGGAACGTGAAAGTATTGCTTATACGGAAATATCAGGTCAAGAAATTGAGAGGTTCGAGCAGCTTGTTGCTGAAGCGCTGGTAAAGCCAGAGCCTGAGGAAGAAGAAGCTTAGGCAAGATGCGCGATCAGCAAATGATTCCAAGCCCCTGCATCTGATAAGGTGCCGGGGCTTTTTTAATAATGCGGCAGGAATGAGAACCAAATTGTCGAATAGAACTAAAGAAGGCATTTAATAGTCTATCTAACAAGAGGGGTTTTATTTAAGCAGTTTAAAATCCAAAAAAGGGGAAACACCTCGTCTCAGTTTCAGGGATGGGGTTTTTGTTATCAACCGCTAAGAAGGCCATTTGCAATAATTTTTGGCCCCAATGATATATGATGGGTGTTGACTAAGGTGCAGGGAATACCAGAAGACATTATTGATGAGATCAGGCAGCGCACGGATCTGGTCGGTTTGGTTGGAGAGTATCTCAAGCTTGAAAGAAGGGGAAAAAACATGGTCGGTCTCTGTCCCTTTCACAATGAGAAGACTCCTTCTTTTTCTGTGTCTCCCGACAAGCAGTTGTATCACTGTTTTGGCTGTGGGGCATCCGGCAATGCCTTCAGCCTGATTATGCAGATGGAAAACATGACATTTCCTGAAGCAGCCCGTGCTTTAGCCGGGCGGGCCGGGGTAACTATTCCTGAGCGTAAGGCACCTTCCGGTGAAGATAATTTGAAAGAAAAAATATATAAATTAAATGAACTGGCCACACGTTTTTTTGCTTACCACCTTAATAATACCGAGAGCGGTAAAAAAGCGATAGAATATTTGCAAAAAAGAGGAATTAATCAGGAGACAATAGAATTATTCAAACTAGGTTATGCTCCGGAAGGCTGGACCGGTTTTTTTGATTTTGCTAAAAAAAAGGGGGCGCCACCGGACTTAATAGTTAAGAGCGGCCTTGCCTCACCCGGCAGGGAAAAAGGTCATTACGATCGTTTTAGAAACAGGATCATTTTCCCGATCTTCAATTTGAGCGGCAAGGTTGCCGGTTTTGGTGGCAGGGCCCTTGAAGATGGGGGAAAAAGCGGTCCGAAATACTTAAATTCGCCGGAAACGCCGGTTTTTAGCAAGGGAAGTATACTCTACGCTTTAAATCTGGCCCGTGACGAGATACGTCGTCAAAAAAAGGCTGTGGTTATGGAAGGCTACACTGATGTAATAACTGCTTATCAAGCCGGGATCAAAAATTCCGTTGCTTCCCTGGGTACCTCTCTCACTGCGGAGCAGGGCCGTTTGCTTCGTTACCAGGCCGAAACTGTAGTAACCGCTTATGATTCTGATAGTGCCGGTGAAGCCGCAACATGGAGAGGCCTGGCCATATTGCAATCTTCAGGATGCCTGGTGCAGGTAGCCGATCTTCCTGCAGATACAGATCCCGACAATTACATCAGGGAAAAAGGGCCTGAACACTTTAATAAGCTTATCGATAGTGCCAGACCCTTAATGGAGTATCGCCTGCAGCAGCTTAAGAAACGCTTTGACCTTGAATCTGATAAAGGCAGAATTGACTATACAGAAGAGCTAATGTCTTTGCTCCTTGCTGCGGTCAATCAGGTCGAGCAGGACTTTTACCTGAGAAGAGCTGCTGAAGAAATGGACATAGATGAAGACGCCCTGCGCAGCGAGTTAAAGAATAGGCGAACCAGGGGCAGTCGTTATAAAGAAGCAGAGCAAAAAGAAATGTCAAAAGATCAGGAAAAAATAATCATCAGGCCTGAAGAAAAAACATTAATATCTTTAATGCTTCAGAGCAAGGAAATAGCCGAGCAAGGGCGAAATATATTACAGATAGAATATATAGGTGATCCTAAGATTAGAAAAGTAATAGAAGATATATGGGATTTCGCAGCAGGAGAAACGGTCTTCAGTGCAGAAAAGTTCTTAAGCCGATTTGAAGATCAAGAGATTGTAAAAATTATAACTGAAGCGGTAACTGAACCATCTTTGCAGGATCTGCCGTTGCAAACAGCGAAGCGTAACATTGAAGATAGCGTAAATAGATTACATAAAATTTGGGTTACCAAAAAGCTAAGGGATTTAAGAAGAAAACGGGAAAGTTATGAAGCTCAGGGGTTGCTTGAAGAAGCAAATAAATTGTTCCTCGAAGAGCAGGAACTGTCAATGAATAAAGACGGTGACTCTTACCGTTTAGGAAAAGGAGGGGATTTCAATGACTAAAGACATAGAAAAAACGATTTCCCTGGAAGATGCTCAGCTTGAACTGGTTGAGCATGGCAAGAGCAAGGGTTCGATTAGTTATAAAGAGATCATTGAAACCCTGCAGCCTTATGACCTTTCAGTGGAAGCTCTTGACAACTTCTATGATAAATTGGCCCAGCATGGCATCGAAATAACCGATCATACAAGCGCAGATGTACCTTACTCTAAAAAAGGTTCCGCTTCGGAAGTGGAAACAAAAAAAAGTGATCTGCTTTCTGTTCCGGAAGGGGTGACGGTCAATGACCCTGTTCGCATGTATCTGAAGGAGATCGGCAAGATTCCGCTGCTTACTTCTGAAGAAGAGGTAGAGTTAGCCCAGGCTATCGAGCAAAACAATGAAGCTGCCCGCCGCCAGCTGGCAGAGGCCAACCTGCGTCTGGTTGTCAGTATTGCCAAGAAGTATGTAGGCAGGGGAATGCTATTTCTTGATCTTATCCAGGAAGGGAACCTGGGTTTGATAAAGGCCGTAGAAAAATTTGATTATCGTAAAGGTTACAAGTTCAGCACTTACGCCACCTGGTGGATTCGCCAGGCGATCACAAGAGCTATAGCCGATCAGGCTCGCACAATCCGTATTCCTGTCCATATGGTTGAAACGATTAATAAACTGATTCGCATTTCCCGCCAGCTGGTTCAAGAGTTGGGGCGTGAACCATTGCCGGAAGAAATTGCCCAGGAAATGAATATCAGCGAAGACAGGGTAAGAGAAATTCTGAAAATTGCCCAGGAACCTGTGTCACTTGAAACACCGATAGGCGAAGAAGATGACAGCCATCTTGGTGACTTTATTGAGGACCACGAAGCCCAGGCGCCTGCTGATGCAGCTGCTTTTGAATTGCTCAAGGAGCAACTGGAAGATGTCCTCGATACCCTTTCTGCCCGTGAAGAGAAAGTGCTGCGCTTGCGCTTTGGCCTCGACGATGGACGTTCGCGGACGCTTGAAGAGGTCGGGCAGTTCTTTGGTGTAACCAGGGAAAGAATTCGCCAGATTGAAGCGAAAGCGCTGCGCAAGTTGCGTCATCCCATGCGCAGCAAGCGTCTGCGGGATTACCTTGAGTAATATATAAGAAATATGACATCTGCCTGATGTTCCTGCAAGGATAAGGGTTGGTATGGGGGGGTGAGTTTCTTTAACCCTTTCTTTAACCCTCATTTATTTTTTAAAATAGTTCTTGACGTAGATGATCCATTTAAGTATAATACTAATGCCGATAAGGTTCCTCAGTAGCTCAACGGCAGAGCGACCGGCTGTTAACCGGTAGGTTGCAGGTTCGAATCCTGCCTGGGGAGCCAATTTTATGTACTTTT
>SLHT01000205.1 GCA_007136055.1 Syntrophomonadaceae bacterium | reverse complement strand
CCATCCGCCCATCCGCATACACCCAGCCTTCATAGCCGACGCCGTACTTACTCAAATGTACGCCGACGGCGGAATCGGGTTCAATTTCGGCATAAAAACGCATCATCAGGTCGCTGCAAGTCGGCATGTGCTGATACTGGGCCGGGTCGGTATACGCGCTGGTCGCACGGAAATGGTCGCCGGCCTGCGGATCAAAGCGTGCCCTGTGCACAGCAGCATCAGTTTGGCTCAGGGCAAAAACCGACGGCCCGTTGGCGTTAAAATCCCATCTGCTGCCGGGACGATTGTCAAACGGCTGACGCCAGCGGTCGCCGTTAAATCCCCGCTCAGCCGGTCGGGCGGGCTGGAAATCATTGTCATAAATCGGCACCCACAATTCGTCCTGCACGGCAGGAGGCTTTCGCGCGATCTTGCCGTCAATGAAAACGTTGCCGTCGATAAGCTGGACCGTCTCGCCGGGGCCTGCAATCAGACGCTTGATATAATTGATTTTGGGCTCAACGGGATTTTTGAACACCATCACATCCCAGCGTTTTGGCTCGAAAAACTGGTAAATGCTCTTCAGCACAAAGATTTGATCGCCTTTATAGACGGTGTGCAGTGTGCCGGGCAGGGCCCGGCCGTTGCGATGGATCACCGGCCGAGCGGCAGAGCCGTGGAGGCGGGGCTCATGAAAATTGCAGCTTGGACAGCGCGGCGGCCTCGGCAGAAGCGGCAGCTTCTCACGCGGCGTGACATTTTCAGGCACGCGATAGACATCCTGACGAAAATCATAGTCGAAACGATAGCCGCACTGCTGGCAGCGCAGACGAAAATGGTTGCCGCGCAGCGTCTCGGCCATGCTTCCGGTGGGAATGCGATAGACCTGCATCACGAAAAAAATAAAGACCAGCGTCCCGGCAAAGGCCGTAATCAGCCATTCAAGCGTATGATAAACGCTGTCCACCCGGCTGCTGCCGCTGCTTATCTGTGTATCTGGGTCCGGTTTCATATGCAAAAATGTGTCCAAAAGTCATAAAAACTTTTATTATGCCGTCTGAATCCTACAGGGTCAAGCATTACTTTTGAAATCTACTATAAGGCTCCTGTTTTGCCTGATATTGAAAAATAATTTTTTTTAGCAATTGCCTTAAAATATTTCAAAAAAAGCTTGCTGTTTAGAAGTCTTTTATGTATAGTGATTTGTGGTTGCAGGGCACGGCATGTGGCTCTGTCAATGGTTGTTTTTGGGTCAAAACTTAATCGGAATTGTTGATTAGCGCAAGAGGGTAAGCGATGGCAACCGTCACAAAGAAAGAACTTATCGATCGCATTGCCGACTCCACACAGGCAAAACGAGTCGTCGTCAAGCGGATTGTCCAATCTTTTCTGGATGAGATTGTTACTGAACTGGCGTCGGACAATCGGCTTGAATTTCGTGATTTCGGGGTCTTTGAAACCCGAAATCGCACTGCGCGGGTCGCGCAGAATCCCAAAACACTGGAGCGGGTCAAAGTGCCCCCCAAACGCAGCGTGAAATTCAAAATGGGCCGGTTAATGAAAGAAAAGCTGTCCGAGCCGACGCCGGTTGTCGAGCAGGCATAACGGCTGGATTTGTCGGCCCAGTGAACCATCGGGACAGCGGACTGTGAAAAATGTCCAAGCTGCAGTGCTTGAGATACTGAACCAGGTTGCGATTGGCGAAGGTTATAATGTTATGAGCGAAGGCAAAGTCAAGTGGTACGATAAGAAAAAAGGATACGGCTTTATAGCCGAGGAAAACGGCGGCGACATCTTTGTGCATTACACCAGTTTTTCCGACCCGTCCCTGCGAACGCTTACCGAGGGGCAGCTTGTTACCTTTGAGATTGTTCAGGGGGAAAAAGGGCCCAGAGCACAAAACCTGAGCACCCAAAACAGCTTAAATCTGCCTGAAGGTTGAGGCGGTCAAGCGTGTGTCGCATCAAATAGAGTATTGCTCAGCGGGTCGTGCCCACATTTTTCTTGCCGGCGGCTCGGCGATGCCGGCAAGCGCGAGAGCCGTTTGATATCAATTGATTGAGAGAGATGGATGCAAAGCACACTGCTGCAAACAGGTTTGCAAAGCCGCGTGCTGGTGCTGAACAAGCATTATATGGCCGTGCGCATCATCTGTGCGCGTCGGGCCTTTTCGCTGCTGTGCCGTGAGCTGGCCGAAGTGGTGGATTGCGAGAAGGGGACGTATGCCAACTATGACTTTCACTCCTGGCAGCAGGTCAGCGCAGCCCAACAGTGCTTCGATGCGCACAAGTACGACTGGATCTCGACCGTGCATTTCGATATCGCCGTGCCGCGGGTCATTCGTCTGCTGTTTTACGATCGGCTGCCGTGTCAGTCTGTCAAGTTCAACCGGCGCAACATCTTCGCGCGCGACAGCAACCGCTGCCAGTACTGCGGACGAAAACACCCCACCTCCGAGCTGTCGTTGGATCACGTTGTGCCGCGCACGCTGGGCGGAAAAAGCACATGGACAAATATTGTCTGTGCGTGTACGGCCTGCAATGTCCAAAAGGGTGGCCGCACGCCCGGCCAGGCGGGGATGAAACTGATCCATAAACCCGAAAAACCCCGACGCAACCCCGTGATCAGCGCCCATCTGACCACCGATCGCTACCGGAGCTGGAAGCAATTTCTCGACCACGCCTACTGGTCAGTAGAACTGACCTGACGGCCCAACACGCCCGGCGTGACTCGAACCAGCAACCTTCGGTTCAGGAAAAATGTTTCAAGAAATTCGTGCGGGGTTATCCAGATGGTTCATATCAGCTTTGCTAAGCGCACTCATATTTTCTGTCCTCTGACTTCTGATAAGCCTCTTGAAGCGGCGTGGCAAACAGGATATAATCTGACGGATACATGACCTGAGGCAAAAAAGGCGACATACAAGACTGGTATAGACTTTAGATAATCAATTAAAGGCAGCGTTTTATGCGTGTATTGGTATGCGGCGGGGCGGGGTATATCGGCAGCAATATGACGGCGATGCTGGCCGCGGCCGGCCATGAGCCGATTGTGCTGGACAATCTGAGCAAGGGCCATCGCTCGGCGGT
>SLHT01000044.1 GCA_007136055.1 Syntrophomonadaceae bacterium | reverse complement strand
TGCATGGCCCACTTAGCCCAACACGTTACTGTGTCCTTAGAAGGCGGGTAGCAGTTCTTTGTCTGTGTAACCCAATACCATTCCCCGACCAGCTGCGCCAGGGTAGCATCATCTCTACCCAGACTTGTTGGCACTTCACGTATCTCAACGCTATGCTTGCAGCATGACACCGACAGCGATACTACTTCCTGTCGGGCTTGTAACAAATAGTCCACGTAGGATTTGCCACTGCCAGTGTGTCCCAATCCCTTTCTGATTGCTTCGTCCCACGGAATAGCCACCTTAGGCCTTAATGCGAATAGTATCTTCGAAGCTCCTGTTGGACCGATGGTGACAGACAGCAAGTTGCCATCTCGCCTCTTCTTGGAGGCAAGTCGCCTCTTGAGCTCATCATAGCCGCCAGAAATGCGTCTTACTTCCTCTTCGGTCAGTTCCCAGAGTTCTCTATTCGCAGGTATGACATCGACGTGGCCTTCGCTATACCATGAAAGTATCTCTTTAGAAGACATTGCGTAGTACTCATGAGAGAATTGCCTGCAACCCCACCGATTCAACCAAACAATGAGTTCCTTCCTATGCACAGGATTAGGGATATGCAACTCCCGGCCCAAGGCTTGCAGAAAACCTCGATAGCTCTTCCCGAAGCCGGTGAAACGGTCATAGATGTAGCAGGCAAAAGCCAGATGATATAGATTCACGCCTAGATCTCCTCTCACCACACCCTCATCAAGCCTGAGTGTTTGGGCCTGCAATATAGTCTTCAATGGTAGAACCGCAAGACCTCAATAACTCAATGGCCTCCCCCATGAACTGCACTGTCTCGGTATGAACGTTCTTCAGGTAGTCGCCTGCCTCCTCGTTCGGCAAACACTTGCGAACCATGTGCCGTAACACGTGTCCTCCCGTGACGTTTGGAGCATCACCAAGAATCTCATTCTCCATGCCCTGAAAGGCTTCTAAGAGGCTACTTCTGAGGCTTGAATGTCTACCAGAAATCCATACGCAACGCTTTGCTCCGGGTCCTGTACCGAAGAAATTCTCAACGGTTGCGCCCTCTATCCCGATCCAGACGGCATCTTCCTCGTTGACCTGCCAAGAAACGCACGTAATGTAGACTGAAGCATCGCCATACCGCATAAAGCGAAGGTCTTGGCTCCACCACTCCTGACCACGCAACTCCGCTTCCAGTGAATAGAGAAACGTCGTCAACTCCTGACGCAGACCCCTAACGGCTTCCAAGACGTCACTGACTACATCCCAACGGTTGATAATGTAAAGGGATTGCTTGCTCAACATATCCATAGACCCACCTCTCAGAACTGTGCGATGGTGCGTAGCCAAGTGCGGATGAGAGATGCCACGTCTTGAAAATCTACGGCGGGCAGACACTGATCTAAACTGTAACCAAGATCGGAGTACGATAAGGGAACCCAACCCAATGCCTTCGCAGGGCTTGGTACTAACCCAGCTGGGGTCAGAAGAACCCTGTGAAGCCTATCTCTCTCCAGGGCAGCGGCAGAGCCAACTCTGTCCAAGTCACGAGATTCTCTCATTAGTTGATCAATATCCACACTGCTACGCACCTTGTTCTCAACAAATATGATAAAAGAGGGGTAACCGTAGATCACAATGTCGGGGATGGAGTCCCACAACGCATACTCAGTGTAAACTCGGCAACGAGACAGCGTCCCTGGGAGAATCGACAACCCACAAGCTTTGACAAACTGCTGAAGGAAAAGAGACCCTTGTCCATGACTCGCCCGTGGGTTGAGCATCCAAGCCACGAAAGCACTGTGTTTCACTTCATTCTCAACTATGCCGAGAATTTCAAAAATATTGACTTCCCTCTGGCTTCCGGGTATCTCATGATACTCTTGCTCAAAACGATGGAGAAAAGACCTAATCCCTTGAGTTTTGTATGCCTGGAGTTCATCTTGACGCAGAGAAAACTCGTCGAGAAAATCGCCAACTGTCATCGTGGAGTTCTTATCGAGATCGGCACCAATCACAATCACTCCCCTCAGGGCTTTCCGCAAGAGCAATGCGAGTCCGTGCTACTCCTCATCCACCTGAACCAAAGTCCAGATCCGTTTCAGGGGCAAATCCGCCTGGATGGCATCAGGAAGTCTCTCATAGTTAGCTAATACCGCCCTAACCAGATCATCGGCATCCCACAGTCTGATCTCAAAGAACAGCCGCGCAGCTTCTTTGGTCACTGAGGATCGGTAACCTCCCCATGCCACGATGAGACCATGTTCGGCAGAGAATCCCCTCATCACACCCTGCAATTCTCGCAGCACTTTGACATCAACTAGAGATTCTCCGGACTTGACCTGTACGACAATGCGCGGACTATCAAAACCCATAGAGCCCTGACCGGCAATGATATCAACTCCCCCATCCGGGCCCGCAGGAGAGACGTTCACTCGGTTTCCTTGTGCTTCCAGGACTGCCGCGACAAGCTCTGCCAAACGATGCCCCTTAAACCTACGTGCCATGAATTCACGTATTTGATCTTGGGCATAGATTTCTAGGTCAGGAGGAGCCTCCCATTCAGTCACTTCATCATCGCCTCCAGTCTTACACTTTGGTGGAGGCGGTGATTGCCCCAAAAGAAGGGCTCTCACTCTCTCTTCAGCATTGTTGCGCCGGATGCCACACACGGTCATAAAGGCGCCCAATGAATACAGCAAATCCTGATCAAAAGCAACGCGTGGGAGTTCTTTCTTCCACTTCACTGGTCGTGTGTGTTGAGCACCTTTGGGCAGATCCGTTCGGAACCGATACGGCCCCACCACCTCTCCGAGGGCAATAGCTGAACGCCCTCTGATAGGCATGGCCACCAGATCTCCTTCTTGCATTCTCCGCAGAAAGATCCACAACTGACTCTCCCAGTTCGACAAGGTCTTGCTCTTGGCCTCAGGATACGTAGTCCTAAGAGCTTCCTGAAGTTGCTCCCGCGTACTAATCGAAGCCAAGTCGTGCAAGTCCTTCCAGCCTATGACGGCAAGATTATTTTCCAAAGCGACCGAAGCATACTCTCCACGCTGACCTGGACGTACCAACCAAAGAGCCATAC
>SLHT01000201.1 GCA_007136055.1 Syntrophomonadaceae bacterium | reverse complement strand
TCCGTTTTCTCTGCAACCTGATCTACCAATTCAGACTTATTCACTGTATAAAGCCCTCCTCATAAGTAATATAATACTTGATATTAAAGGTTATTCGCTTTTACAACAGATATTCCTGCTTTAATTGCTTATTTTCCTGTTTTTTTTAGCTTCTTCCCACCATTTATCTAATTCTTCCAGGGAAAAAGACGAAACCGGCCGGTCAGTTTGCTCAACTCTATGCATTACGTATTCGAAACGTCCGATAAATTTTTCGATCGCTTTGCCCAAAGCCAGCTCAGGGTTAACCTCCAAACAGCGAGCTATATTTACTACGCTAAAAAGATAATCGCCAAGTTCTTCTTCTATTGCC
This sequence comes from Syntrophomonadaceae bacterium, assembly GCA_007136055.1. GTDB lineage: Bacteria > Bacillota > Dethiobacteria > DTU022 > DTU022 > T3SED10-7. Next base: position 11,580 of record SLHT01000201.1, on the reverse strand, counting down.
GTTTTATTATCATCCAGAACAGCTTCTTCAAGCTCGGTTAATTCTTCCCTGGCCTTATCTAAAGGCCCCTGGATGCAGGGCCAGTCAAACCCTACATCAGCGGCACGTTTTTGTAGTTTATAAGCTTTTAACAGGGCCGGGAGAGCATGATCTATAGAAATAGCTGAAGCGGACTTATCCTTGCTTCGTTCATCAGACTTAATCTGTTCCCAGAGAACTTTAACCTGCGCTGCATCATCGGCTTTATCTTTACTAAAAACATGCGGATGCCTCCTGATTAATTTAGCGACAATTGAATCTATGACTTGATAAAAGTTAAAACGGTTTTCTTCCCGAGCAATTTGGCTGTGAAAGACAACCTGGAGCAGAAGATCACCCAATTCCTCCTGAAGCGCGTCATCATCTTCCCTGTCCAATGCAGCTAATACTTCATAGGCTTCTTCAATTAAGTACTGCCTCAGGCTATAGTGAGTCTGATTCTTGTCCCAGGGGCAGCCATTTTCAGATCGCAACCTGGCCATGATAGCTATTAAATCTCCGATGCCGTGGTACTGTAGAGGCGGCAAATAGATTGTAGTGTAGTGATTAAAGACTTCCTTGCGATCGAGATTGTAAAGCCGGGTTTCCCAGATCTTTTCCCTTTGCGTTCCAGCTAAGCGCACGGCAACAACCGGATAATCTTCAGGGTATAGTTCCATTAATTTCAGCTTTGCCCGTGAAGCCAGAACCCTGTTATAAACCTGGGCAATAATAAGGTGATTGGAACAGGGCTCTTTAAGACGATCAAGCACCAGGGCATCGTGTACTGTAACGCCGTCTAAAAGATCAATCTTTAAAGATTTCAAAACGGGGTCCAGAAAACTGATCCCTTCCATTACCTGCAGCTTTATTCGCAATCGGGGGCATATTCTGCGCAGCCTTTCTACTGTTGCCTCTCCTACTGAAGGGTGACCGGGAACTGCATAATAAATAGTGCCGTACCGGAGGGCGGCTTTAACCAGGCAGCTTGTGATCATACGATATACCTGCTCAAAATCGGTACCCCGATCGTATAGAAAGTCAAATGACTTGATTTTGCGTTTTTTGGCAGCATAATATCGGGCAGAAGGATGTTCGAGTGTCCGAAAATACAGGGGATGCCCTTTGACCAGCTGATTATGAGCTTCACGAGTCAGATGCGCCGGGTTCCCAGGACCCAGGCCAATAATTATTATTTTACCCATAGTTTATACACCTCATTGAGAACGCTGCATCAGTCGAAAGCGCCGAGCTAACGCTTCCAGACGCGGCCCGACTAACGGGACCATCGTTAATTCTTCCCTGCTCAAACCACCGTTTATCAATAAAACCAGGCCGTATATAAGCATGCCGACCAATATGGCCAAAAGCGTAGCCGCAGCATTCAGCCGGCCGGCTGACAGCAGGAATTCAGCTAAGCTGCTAACAACGCTATAAGTCACATAGACAAATACTGACATGGCCACAACAGCGATACCGGGCAATACTAACAGTTCACGCATGTTGCCGCGCCACCCTGTAAAGCGGTTAACATGGTACAGGTTGAGGGCTGCGGCCACTCCGATACCAATCACTGAAGCCAGGGCGGCGCCGCCGACATTCAGTTCAGGGATTGCCGTCAGGAACCAGGCAAAAAGAGTCTTTACAATGCCACCGTATAACATATTCAAAGCCGGCACAATGGGCCGACCCAGCCCCTGTAACAAGCCTGTCGTTGTTACATAAAGGCAAAGAGGAATTACCGACCATGACATGTAAGCCAGAGAATAACCTGCAGCAGCATTATTATAGAGTAGAACCGTTATTGGCTCCGCCAGCAAAAAAAGGCCTAATGCGGATGGAAGTGAAAAGAAAACGGTTAGTTTAACAGCAATCGCGGTTCTGCCCTGGATCAGGACCCTGTCCTTCAAGGCAAAAGCTTCTGAAATGGCTGGTACCAGGCTAATGCTTAGAGCCAGGGCCAGGACATTGGGAAAGTAAACAATTGGACCGGCCATCCCTGTTAACTGACCATAAAGGGCCCGTGCTGTTTCCAGATCGAACCCTGCAGCCTGCAGTTGACGCGGCACTACGGCAAGATCAATCAAAGAGATCAGGGGAACGACCAGGCCACCGATTGTGACGGGCACAGCAAGGCTGAATATGCGGCGAATAATCCGGCTGGCCGACGCAGGATCATGTTTTTCCTGCTGATCAGCCAGCTTCATAAACCGACCCCGCCTGCGCCAATAAAAAAGAACCAGGAAAACCAGCCCGGCCAGGCCTCCCGCTGCGGCACCGGAGGTAGCGCCTGCTGCTGCACAATCTAATCCGATCGGCAGCAGAAGCAGGACAAGGAAAATTGAAAAACCGACTCTGACCAGCTGCTCCAGGAGCTGTGATGCGGCCGTAGGCATCATATTCTGCTGCCCCTGGAAAAACCCGCGCAGGGCAGCCATAATCGTAACAAAAAATATTGCGGGAGATATGGCCATCAGGGGGTAAACTGCATCCATATCTTTAACAACGAAAGCGGCAAAATATTCTGCCCCCAAAAGGAGAAACATGGTAATGGCCAGGCCGGTTAATGTAAGTATAAATAACGCCACCCTGAAAACTCTCAATGCCTCGCGGTAGTCTTTAAGGGCAATATTTTCAGCCATCAGCTTAGAAAGGGCGACCGGTATACCGGCCGTGGAAATCACCAGTAATGTAGAATAAATGGGGTAAGCATACATATAAAGGCCGATTCCTTCGTCACCAAGAATAGCCGCCAGAACAATCCGAAATACTGCCCCGATAATGCGGGCAGATATACCGGTTACAGCCAAAATAGTTGCTCCTTTGATAAATGCTTTGCTGCTGTCGGACAATTAAGGCAACCTTCTTTTTTTACTGCTCAAGCAGCTTATTGTTTGCCGGTGCACCATCAAACATATAAGTCCACATTTTAAACACACCTGTTTTTGAAGCTCTCACCAAATTGGAGGCCGGGATTCAGATTCCAGAGGCAAAAAACGGGAGCATACAAAAACCCGGCTGCAGCCCTTAACCTGCACCTGTTTGTTTCTTGCTTCTTGGTTCTTGTCATTATAACAGTTATAGCAGGAAGCAGCTACCAAATTTAAATTTCTCCTGCTCCGACAAGTTCGGTCCGTACTTTTAGCATCGCTTGCAAAATACTGTACAGCTCACTGAGCAGATCTGCCGAATTTCCAACCCCTTGAATTTTCAGGATTAGCGGCTTGTGCGATAAAACCCTGATACAATCTTTTTTATAAACATCAGATTCATTCATACGATTATGATCGATTGTATATCCAAAAGCAAACCGAACCATAATGTTACCCTGTTGCTGATAAATATGCTCGATACCCAGCATTGCAGCTGATATGCGCAGCATAGCCACCGTCAGCAAATTTTTAACCGGCTCAGGCGGGGATCCATAGCGGTCTACCAGTTCCTCTTCTATTTCTTCGATTTCTTCGAGCTTAAAAACGCTGTAAATACGCTGATAAAAATCAACTTTTTGATCCTGGGCGGTAATATAAGAAGAAGGCAGGTGAGCGTTAATCTTTAGTTCGAGTCGCGGATTAATTTTTTGTTCAAGTTTTTCATCTTTCAGCTCAGCCACAGCCCTGTCTAATAACCTGGAGTAAAGATCAAACCCCACCGCAGCGATAAATCCATGCTGTTCAGCACCTAAGATGTTCCCGGCGCCCCTTATTTCGAGGTCGCGCAGGGCAATTTTAAATCCTGAGCCCAGTTCGGTGAATTCTTTAATTGCCTTCAGTCTTTTTTTTGCTGTTTCAGAAACAAGCTTATCTTTGCGGTAGGTCAGGTAAGCGTAAGCGAGACGGCTTGAGCGCCCAACACGCCCCCTGATCTGGTACAGTTGGGCTAACCCGAAACGATCAGCCTCGTCAATAATTAAGGTGTTGACGTTGGGGATATCGAGCCCGGATTCAATAATTGTGGTACTTACCAGGATCTGGTGTCTGCCTTCCTGGAAGTCGGCCATGATCCGTTCGAGGGAGGCTTCCGGCAGTTGCCCGTGTCCGACCGCAACTGTAACATCCGGGAAAAGGCTTTGAATCCTTTCGGCAAAACGATCAATACGATCAACACGGTTGAATACGATGAATACCTGTCCCCCGCGGCTTAGTTCACGCTGTACTGCATCACGAACAAGATTTTCAGAATATTCGAGAACGTAAGTCTGGACAGGATAGCGGTCTTCCGGTGGGGTATCGATAATACTAAAGTCCCTGGCTCCGGCCAGGGAGAGATGCAGGGTTCTTGGAATCGGCGTCGCTGTCATCGCCAGGGTATCAACTTCCAACCGCAACTGTTTCATTTTTTCTTTCTGCCGCACACCAAAACGCTGCTCTTCATCGATAACCAGAAGTCCAAGATCATGAAAACGGACATCCCGGGACAGGAGGCGATGGGTTCCGATTACAATATCTATTTTACCTGCTGTTAGATCTTTAATGATTCTACTTTGCTTAGAAGCCGAAATAAAGCGGCTTAATTGTGCAGTTTTAACCGGGAAACCATCAAAACGCTCCTTAAAAGTACGAAAGTGCTGCTGGGCCAAAACCGTAGTGGGAACCAGCAAAGCAACCTGTTTTCCTTCTAATACCGCTTTAAAAGCCGCACGCATTGCCACCTCTGTTTTTCCGTATCCGACATCGCCACAGATTAAGCGATCCATAGGATGTTTCTTTTCCATATCGGCCTTTACATCCTGAACAGCTTTTAATTGGTCGGGGGTTTCTTCGAAAGGGAAATGAGCTTCAAATTCCTGCTGCCAGGAATGGTCCGAGCCGAAACTGAACCCTTCAACCGCCTGCCTGGCTGCATAAAGAGCCAGAAGATCACGGGCCAATTCTTCTACAGAACGGTTGACTTTGCTTTTAAGGCGCTGCCACTCGCTTCCTCCCAGGTTGTGCAGGCGGGGCGCAGGCCCATCTCCTCCGGAGTATTTTTGAATTAGTCCCACCTGGTCAACCGGAATGTATATTTTATCTGTACCCCTGTACTTTAAAACCAGGTAGTCTCGCTTACTGCCGCCGACTTCAAGAGTATTTAAACCCATGTATTTACCGATCCCGTGCTGTTCATGAACTACATAATCGCCATTCGAAAGTTCCCGGTAATCACTAAGCCTGATACCCTCATCCTGTTTTAGACGTCTTTTTTTCTTGCGGGCGGGGAGTAAGTTGCGTTCGGTCATGACCGCTAAATGCAACCCGGGAATAATAAACCCTTCCTCCAGACTGCCTGTAATAACCTGCGGCTTTGAAAACTCTTTTCCGTTACGCGCAGCGCCACCGTATTCTTCAACAGAAATATCCCTTTCCGTGATCAAATTCAGCAAACTACTTCCCCGTTCTTCGGTGTCAGCGATCAGGTAAACACCGTACCCTTCACTGAGCCAGGTCCGGTAGTCGTCTTTAAATAGATCCCACTGACCGTGATAGTAGGGCGCGCTTTTAGATTCAAGGGTAAAAGTTTGACCGGGTTTAAAAAGGCCTCCCGTACCGGCAAAAAGGGCAGTGCCGATCAAAGGGCAGGGTAGGCGGGAGAGTAGATCCTCTGTTTTCCAAAGCAGATCATATTCAGGTAAGAGCAGTTCACCTTCAATCATGGCACTGCTGATGTAATCATCAAATTCACGCTGCAATGCTGCCGCTTTTTCAGCTATCACTGCCGGTTCCTCGATCAGGACAAGAAAATCCGGGGGCAGATAGTCCAGAAACGATGCCCCTTCCCCGTAGAAATACGGTAAGTAGCTGCTCAAAAAATCAAGACCCTCAGGGTGACCCAGCCTTTCAAGGTGGCGGGTAACCTGCTGTTTAAGCCTGGTAACCGCACCTGTTTCTCCGCGCCTGCGCAGCTGAGACAATGCCTGTTCCAGGGCGCGTTTAATTTTTTGCTCGCCGCTACTGCGAACACTTTCGGTTAAGAGCAGCTCCCTCGCCGGTAAAATTTTCACCTTATGCAAATGATCTTTAGAACGCTGTATGACCGGATCATAGTTGCGGACAGATTCGACTATGTCATCGAATAGTTCAATACGCACCGGTAACTTTCTCCCGGGGGGATAAATATCAATGATATCGCCGCGAGCGCTGAACTGCCCCGCTGATTCAGTTAAAGTTGCCCGCTCGTAACCTCTTTGCACCAGGCTGTCCAGAAGTTCCTGCCGATCACACCTCAAGCCAACCTGCAGGTCGAGGATTAAGCTCTTCCAAAGCTCGGGCGGAAGAGACTTCGAAATCAGTGCCGCTGCAGGAGCGACATAGATCCCTTCGCCGTCGGAATACAGCCATTCCAGGAAACCAAGCCTTAACCGCTGCTGTTCTTCGCTGCGGGATAATGCATCTGTATTGATAAAGAGTTCCCTGGCAGTAAGCAGGTTCACCCTGCCCGGAATAATTGAGCGCAGCTCGGAATAGACTTTTTCCGCACGGGGCAGGTCGCTGGTTAAGATTAAAGCAGGGCGGCGGCATAAATGGTTCAGGCCGGCCATAAAAAAAGACCGCGCACTGCCGTCCAGCCCGGTTACAATAGCCCTGTACTCGCGTTCATTACAGGCCCCTGAAGTAATATCTATAAATTTATTATCGTTAGCCCATGCATCAAGCATGTATTTTAGCAACAAAAAAACCCTCCTGGTTGATCTGATCGGGTACAGCAAAAGGGAGGGGAATCGTCCGATACCCCCCATTAATTCGTATCCTAAATTATAACGATCGGAACCTGCATCGTCAACTTGCCACAAAACTCATAGCAATTAATAACCTCGGTTACGATTTTCAGACCGGTTTCCCGACGAGCTGTTTCAAGCATCCGCAAGCCCCTGCTCTTCCAGGCCCTGGAAGCTATACGGCGATGAGCGCGGTTTACACCGTGCACGGACGGTTCCATCGTCTTCCCTTCGGCCTTCGCTGCGCTCCGGGACGCTCGAACCATCCCCGTGGCGCCGCTTATTCAATAATCTTTCGTGTAGTGCTAGTCACTTTTACATTTATTTATAAACCAATCTATTAGTCATTCTACCTCCTGTTTTTGCCATATAAAAAAACCGTCCCAGTAGGGGACGGATTTTTGATCCGCGGTACCACCCAATTTGATGAACATCCACTCAACAAGTACGGGCTTCCCTGAACAGGATGCCGATATCCTCTTCCGTTAACGGGGAAGAACCGTTATCGCCTACTTTACCCTGCGAGGGTTTTCAGCGCACTGCTTCGAAAGGAACTTCAACCCGGCACTTCCCGATCAGACTTTCAGCCTCCGACCTGATCTCTCTGTCAGGACAGCTCACCCGATCTACTTTCCTTCTGCATCGCGTTTAAGATAATTATTATATTGAAATGGATTTAGCACATTAATCAGGAGATGACAACCCCTGATTATAAGTATTCATTGCCGCTTCCAGTCCGTCGCTGACAAAAAGTAGAACTGCTTTAACGGCTCTCTCTACAGCTTCATTAAGCAGGCCTTGATCAGTCGGTTCAATCGGCTGCAGGACGTACTGCGCACCGTCTATACAGGGCGGCGGTTTCCCGACACCAATCCGCAAGCGGGGGAATTCTTCAGTGCCCAGGACATCGATAATTGACTGAATGCCGCGGTGCCCTGCGCTTCCCCCTTTGTTTCGAAGGCGAATGGCTCCCGGGGAAAGATCCAGATCGTCATATATAACCAGCAATTTCGACAGATCCAGATCATGGTTGCACAGCAATTCGTTAACAGCGAGCCCGCTGCGGTTCATATAGGTAAGCGGCTGGGCCAGTAATACTTCCTCCGCTTTATATTCAGCGAAAGCATATAAAGCCCTGTGCTTCTGAATCGGTTTTCCGGCCTGCAAGCGTTGGGAGAGGTCTTCGACAACCCTAAATCCGAGATTGTGTCTACTGTTCTCATATTTTTTCCCGGGATTACCGAGGCCGACAATGAGATGCATTTTTTGTCTAGCTTTCTTCTTCAGTTTCTTCAGCAGCAGGAACTTCTTCGCCCTCTTCCTCAGTAACTGCTTCTTCACCTTCTTCAAGCTCTTCTTCAACAACCGGCTCAAGTTCTTCTTCCGCCATTGGCGCAAGGACCTGGGCTAGCGTGGTCTCCGGTGGAGTAATAAGCTCGATGTCATCAGCGAGAACAAGACTTTCAGCACTAATACTGTCGCCTATATTCAAGCCAGAAATATCGACATCGAACTGTTCAGGAATATCACCGGGCAGGCATTTTACATCAACTGCCCAGGTAACCATTGAGAGCACTCCGCCCTCATCCGTGCCGACAGGTTCCCCGACAAAGTTAAGATGGACAGCTACATCGATCTTGTCGGTCATTGAAATGCGGATAAAATCAACATGCAGGATCCGATCCTGAACGAGCATATCTCTCTGGATATCTCTGAACATCACCGTTTCCTGAAGTGTTTTTTTACCTCTGGCCTTGACTTTTAGATCCAGGAGAACGTTACTTCCCCCCGTTGTTAAAACCTGCCGTAAAGTACGACCATCTACTGTCAGGGGCAAACTATCATCTCCCCGACCATAAATAACCGCAGGAACCATATCTTCACTGCGTAGTTTTTTACGTTCACCTTTGGTCATAGACGGACGTCTGTTAGCATCTAATTCCATTCGTTCCATTCATTCCAGCCTCCTTCTGCAATAGTATACTTCAGGAAGCAGCGAAAATCAACTTTATTAAAAAAGTTCGCTTACAGAACGTTCTTCATGGATGCGAATTACAGCTTCACCGATTAATGGTGCAACTGTAAGAGGTCTGAAACAATCCCGCAGCCCCTTCAACATACCTTCATCTACCGGGATGGAGTTAGTAAATACCACTTCTTTGATCATAGAATCGCTCAAACGTCTGAGGGCCGGACCTGAAAATACGGGATGTGTACAGCAGGCATAGACATCCACAGCTCCTTCCCTTTTTAAAGCTTCAGCTCCGAGAGTAATAGTCCCTGCTGTGTCGATCATATCATCGATGAATATTGCTGTTTTGCCTTCCACCTCACCAATAATATTCATCACCTCGGTCTGATTGGGAGCAGGCCTCTTTTTTTCAATAATAGCTATTGGAAGAGAAAGGCGGTGGGCCAAATCACGGGCCCTGGTTACCCCGCCTAAATCCGGTGATACGACAACCCCGTCTTCTATATTTTTTTGCTTAAAATACTTTGCTAGAATGGGGAGCGCGGTCAGGTGGTCAAGGGGAATATTGAAAAACCCCTGGATCTGGCCGGCATGTAAATCCATAGCAACAACCCTTGTAGCCCCCGCCGCTGTAATCAAATCAGCCAGCAGTTTGGCTGTAATCGGATCACGGGCCTTGGTCTTTCGATCCTGCCGGGCGTAAGCATAATAGGGGACAACCACATTAAGTGATTTAACCGAAGCGCGCCTGAGCGCATCAACAATAATTAATAGTTCCATGATACTATCATTAATCGGCCCGCAAAGCGGTTGAATTAAAAAAGAATTTGTGCCGCGAACACTTTCACTGATGCTAATCGCTATTTCACCGTCACTAAAGCGGCTTACTTCGCATTTACCGAGAGACACCCCGACATATTGAGCGATTTCCTCAGCCAACTCCCGGTTAGCGCTTCCACAAAATATTTTTAGTTCTTCTCCATCGACCAATCTTAACCCTCCCACATGTGCTTTTGCAAATATACACGGCGCCTTGCCGCAAGTTTATTTATGTTTATTTTCTATACACAGCTCACCGCAACGCAGACATAGTAATATTCGCTTACTCAATCTCTTTTTCCTGCTTCAAGTTTATATTCTATATACTTAAAACAATCAGAACAGTTCCTCCTCAGCTTTATGATTCTTCAAATACGCATAAGGGCCTATTTCTATACCTGTGCCGACAGTACTGTCCACTATAACTGAATGCTGAATGTATACCCGATCTTTTATTACTGCATTGCGCAGATGGGCACCAGGGCCAATGCGGCAATCAGAACCTATAACCGTGCCTTTTTGAAGGACACAGTTAGGCATAATCTCAGTATCCGGACCAATTACGACATCAGCATCGGTATGCACGGAAGCCGGATCAGGCATGCTTACACCATTTAACATCAGGGAGCGATTAATTCTTTTTTGAAGTATATGTATCGCTTCAGCAAGCTGAACCCGGTTATTAATACCCAGGCCGACCCGATGATCTTCTATCTGGTAAATGCCGGTACGGTGACTGTCGCGCTGCATCAAAGAGATTACATCAGTTAGATAGTATTCATTCTGGGCATTCTCTGAACCAACAAGGGGCAGATAATGCTTAAGCAGTTTAATATCGAAGCAATAGGTGCCTGTGTTAATCTCTGCAATTTCTTTCTCTTCAGCCGAAGCATCTATTTCTTCAATAATCTGCTTAACCATATTACCGGTGGAACGAATAATCCGGCCATAACCCGTCGGATCAGTTAATGTAGTTGTTGCTACAGTGGCTGCATTACCATTATGCGCCGCCAGTAAGCGCTTAAGATGAACAGGTTCTATAAGAGGGGTATCGCCGCAGAGTACAAACAAGCATCCTTCTGCCGGCAGCGCTTTTAATGTCTTAAGAACTGCATGGCCGGTGCCAAGCTGTTGCTCTTGTAAAACGTAGCGCCACTTACCTTTCAGGGTATCCTGAACCAAAGAAGCGCCGTGACCGACAACAATTAAAATATTGTCTGTAAGCTCAGCGGCGCTTCCTAAAATATATTCAACCATTGGTTTCCCGCAAAGGGGATGAAGAACCTTCGGTAATTTCGAATGCATTCTTTTTCCCTCACCTGCAGCTAAAACCACAGCCCATAGCTGTTTCATCAGCAGTCCCTCCCGCAAATAATTAATCTGCTGATATCATTATACTGCAGTTGGCTTGCAAGAGGCAAAAACATTACAGGCGGGTCATACTTCAACAGTTAATCTTGCCATTTCCCTGCTATAAGCTTCTAAAACCGACTCCTGAATAACTGCTCTGCTTTCGGAATTGATCGGGTGAGCTATGTCCCTGAATTCACCACCGGGTGTCCGCTTGCTGGGCATTGCCACGAACAAACCGTTGTTTCCATCAATGACTCGCACATCATGAACTACAAACATTTCATTAAAAGTAATCGATACAATAGCCCGCATCTTACCTTCCTGTGTCAGTTTACGGATACGAATATCGGTAACATTCATACAGACCCCTCCCTTTTAGAAACAAAAATTATCTATAATTATGGATTCCCAAAATTTAGCAGGCATTACTTGCTAAATGAGAAATGTTTCACTTACAGAGATTTCATTATTTAAGATCTGGCTGAAGATGGCTAAGTTTAAATAAATAATAGTTGTATAATGATTGTAATGAATATATTTTGTTTTGGGTATACATTTATGTTACATTTATCCGAAAGGAAGCGTACGAATAAACGTATATTTTTTGCAGTAAGCCTGTAAAACGCGTGAATATGTCACTTTTCCAGCACTTTCTTTGTCAGCTCCAGATCGCTTAGCTTATCAACATCAACAGCAATTTCAACGCAGCCGGTGAATACAGCCC
>SLHT01000085.1 GCA_007136055.1 Syntrophomonadaceae bacterium | reverse complement strand
TATCATTTCCGTTACCGATCCGGAACCGCTTTTAACTGCGGAGCAGCTGGCTCTTATGCACTGGATTTCCCTGCACTATTACTGCCGGTTAATCGACGCCCTTCATGCCATGGTTCCTGCTTCCTTTCGAAAAGAAAAGCGACCCAAAAAACCAGAGGTGATCGAAGTTTTAGAAGCTGCGGCAGAAGCTGACCTGAACCGCGCTCCTGCCCAGAAAAGGGCAGTTGCTATTCTGCTGGACCATGGTCCACTGCTGCGAAACAGCCTGTCTCGGCGGGGAGTAAAGCCTGAAGTGATCCGCGCCCTTGAGAAAAAAGGTTTAATCCGAGTCATGGATGCTTGTTCCGGAAAGGTAAAAAAAGAAAAGCTCACACCTAAGACCAAGCCTCATCTCTTAAGTGATGAACAAACCGAGTGCTTTGTTCAGATTAACGCTGCTCTTGACAGTTCAAAAGCGCAGCGGTTGCTGCTGCACGGGGTAACGGCCAGCGGTAAAACAGAAATTTACATGCAAAGTATTAGCCGCAGCCTGGAAAAAAATCGCACCGCCCTGGTTATGGTACCGGAGATATCGCTTACCCCGCAGATGATCGAGCACTTTGAAGGCCGCTTTCCGGGTCTGGTTGCCGTGCTGCACAGCCGCCTGACCCCTGCCGAGAAAAGCCGTCAGTGGCAGGCGATCCTCGATGGGGAGGCCAGAGTTGTCCTCGGGGCCCGTTCGGCAGTATTTGCGCCCCTGGCCTCACCTGGTCTGATTATTATCGATGAGGAACATGAAACTACTTATAAACAGGAAGATGCCCCGCGTTACCATGCCCGCGATGTAGCCTGGTGGAGAGCCCGTTACAACCGGGCAGTGCTTCTTTCTGGTAGCGCCACTCCTTCCCTGGAAAGCTATTATCGCGCCCGTGAAGGCGGTACTATCCTGCTCAGCATGAAAGAGCGGGTTACCCCGACCCAGCTACCGCCTGTAAAGGTTGTCGATATGCGCAAAGAACTTAAAGAAGGACACCGCCATATTTTCAGCCGTTCCCTGCTGGAAGAGTTAAACGGTGTTCTCGAGCGCAAAGAACAGGCCCTGTTCTTTATTAACAGGCGTGGCTTTGCCGGTTTTGTCCTCTGCCGGGAATGCGGCTTTGTCGTGCGGTGCACTTCCTGCGATGTTTCGATGACCCTGCACAGAGATCGTCAGCTGATGTGCTGTCATTACTGTGCCTATGAAGAACCCGTCCCCGAGACATGTCCGAGTTGTAGCGGTATAAAAATACGCTATTTCAGCGCAGGAACGCAGCGTGTCGAAGAAGAAATCAGGAAGCTGTATCCGGACGTTTCGCTGATCCGCATGGACAGGGATACTACAACGAGCAGAAAAGCCCACAACTACTATTACCGCAAATTCAAAGATCGCAAGGCCAGTATTTTAATTGGCACCCAGATGATCGCCAAAGGGTTTGATTTCCCCGGTGTGACCCTGGTCGGTGTTGTCGCCGCCGATACAACTTTGAACCTGCCTGATTTTAGGGCCCCTGAGCGTACTTTCCAGCTGTTAACCCAGGTATCAGGGCGTACGGCCCGCGGTCCGGGCGGGGGTAAAGTTATCGTTCAGACCTATCACCCTACTCACTACAGTATCATGGCTGCTGCCAATCACGACTACTGTGCATTTTTTGAGCAGGAGTTGGAGAAACGGCGCCAGTTGGCTTATCCGCCTTTTTCCGATCTGCTGAGGTTTCTCTTCAGTGCTGAGGATGAAAAAGCTGTTTTTGAAGCAGCCGACTGGTTTACCGATCTCCTTGCACCCTTTGATGGCCCTGCCGAACTGTTAGGTCCCGCTCCGGCTTCTCTTTACAGGATTAAAGGGCAGTACCGGGTACAGACAATTCTTAAAGGCCAGGCATTAAGCAGGTATGCCCCCGCGATAAAAAAGGTAATTCGCGAATACCATAATCGAAAGCCTCCCTTTCTGGTCCGTCTGACAGTAGATTTTAATCCACTGGTAGTGTTATAATTCTTGATGAGGTGTTTAAAGATGGCCTTAAGACAGATTCTTAATGATAACCACCCTGTCCTGCTCAAACCGGCTCAGGAAGTAATAAAAATTAACAGGGGCGTATTACGCCTGCTTGACGATATGAACGAGACAATGCGTGATGCTAACGGTGTCGGCCTGGCCGCCAACCAGGTCGGCGTGTCTAAACGGATCATAATTGTTTCGTCAGGCGAGGAAACTGTCATTGAACTGATCAATCCTTACTGTGCCCAGACTGAAGGAGAAGAGGTTGGTGTGGAAGGGTGTCTCAGTCTGCCCGGCCAATATGGTGAGGTTTCACGGGCGGAGAAGGTTAAAGTAAAAGCGCTAAACCGCGAAGGCCGCGACGTATACCTGGAGGCAGAAGGCCTCCTGGCCCGTATATTGCAGCATGAAATGGATCACCTTGAGGGCACTTTGTTTACCGATAAAGCCCTGCGCATGGTTGACCCTGAAGAGCTGCAAAGTGAAGAAAAAAGTGAGGAGAAAACTTGAAAGCGCTGAAAATAATCTTCATGGGGACACCTTCTTTTGCCCTGCCCTCTCTTGACTTACTTAACCTTTCCAACCACCACCTCCAGGCGCTGGTAGTCCCACCTGATCGGCCGTACGGACGCGGCGGAAAAGAGCGGCCTGCTCCTGTTAAAGAGTGGGCCCTGAAGCAATCAATAGAAGTAAAGCAGCCGGAAAAGATATATGAAAAAAATTTTCTGGCCTGGATCGAAGGGAAAGCTCCGGACTTAATCGTTACAGTTGCTTTTGGTAAAATTCTACCCTCTAACCTGCTGGAACTGCCTGCTCTTGGCTGTATAAATCTCCATGCCTCATACCTGCCCTATTACCGGGGCGCTGCCCCGATACATCGGGCGGTTATCGATGGGGCCGAGTACAGTGGAGTATCGATTATAAAAATGTCTGCAGAGCTTGACGCAGGGGACATTATCATGCAGGAAAAAGAAGAAATATCTCCCTTTGACACCGCCGGTATGCTGCATGACCGCCTGGCTCTGCGAGGCGCTTCCCTGCTTCTAAAAGCGGCAGATGCCTTGGCCGCCGGCACGGCAGTAACCGTTCCCCAGGACCATGGCAAGGCGACTTATGCCCCGCCCCTAGAGCGGGAAGATGAGCGTCTGAACTGGAACCGCATTTCTATCGAAATATACAACCGTATTCGTGGCTTGAATCCGTGGCCCGTAGCCTATACCACTTTCAAAGGCAGCCGGCTGAAAGTTTGGAAGGCGGTCAGACCTGACGCAGAAAATGAAAGCCATTGTCGGGAAAATCCGGGGACGATCCTATCCGTCGGAGAAGATTCTCTAACCGTCGCGACAGCAGACGTTCCCCTCACTGTGATTGATCTGCAGCCTGCCGGGAAAAAGCAAATGGATGCCGGATCATTTTGCTGTGGTTACCGTGTTGTGCCCGGCCACAGTTTTGATGGAGATCAGCAATAGTGAGCGGTAAAAAAGAGCCGCCGAAAAGTGCCCGTGAAGCCGCCCTGCGTGCCCTGGTCCGGGTTGAACAGGACGGTGCTTACCTGAATTTGGCCCTCCCCGCTTTCTTAAGCGGGCTGCCCGCTGACGAAAGGGCGCTTGGGGTCAAATTGGCTTCAGGAACAATTCAACACCTAAATACCATCGACTGGGCTTTAAACCTTTTTTCAAAGAGTTCCCTTCACACCTTCACGCCCTGGGTGCGAAACCTTCTGCGCCTGGGTATCTACCAGCTGCTTTACCTGGATCGTGTGCCCGATTACGCTGTTGTTGATGAAGCAGTGCGCCTGGCCCGCCGTTACGGCCACCGTGGCGTTGCCGGTCTGACCAACGCTCTTTTAAGGCGCCTAGCAGGTGAAGTTTCAAATCTGCCCTGGCCTGATTACAACAAAGAGCCGGCCTTTTATCTTTCTCTCAGGCACAGCCAGCCGCAGTGGTTGGTTGCTCGGATGATAGAACGCTTTGGTTTCCCGGAAACTGAAAAGTGGTGCCTTGCTTGCAATCAAAAGCCGCCTGTTTCTATCCGCCCCAATTTGCTGAAAATACAACCGCCGCAATTAATCGGCAAACTGAAAACAGAAGGGATAGAAACCGTTTACAGTCCCCTTATTCCCGGAATGCTGCGTATTGAAAGCGGGATTTTCCCTGTAGCCTCCCCTTCTTTTAAAGAAGGCCTTTTCACGATCCAGGGTGAAAGCTCAAGCCTGGTCGCTCCACTTCTGTCTCCTCGGCCCGGTGATACAATAGCCGATCTTTGCAGTGCACCGGGAGGCAAAACTACCCACTTAGCCGAGCTGATCGGAGACGAAGGACGGGTGTATGCCGTTGAACTGCACAAAACCCGCCTGAAGCTGGTTGAAAAAGCATCCGGCCGCCTGGGCCTGAAGGCTATAAAGCCCCTGCTTGCTGACGGTAGGACTATCGGAAGAAAAAATCTCCCTGTTCCTTCAGCCGTTCTGGTTGATGCTCCCTGTACCGGCCTGGGCGTAATCAGGCGTCTGCCCGAGATCAAATGGCGGCGCTGCGAAAAAGACCTTATCGCAATGCAGTCACTGCAAATCGAATTGCTCGGGTCTGCCGCCTCTATCCTGCCCCGGGGAGGCAAATTACTCTATTCCGTCTGTACCACAGAACCCGAAGAGACTGAACATGTTGTCGAGGCCTTTAGCCGCGAGCATAGCGATTTTATCCTTGAAGAACTGCCGTGCCGCCTTCCTTCTGTATTGCAGATTAATCTTGAACAGACGCATGCAGTAACGCTCTGGCCCCACCGCCATAACATGGATGGTTTTTTTATCGCCCTCTGGCGCAAAAAGAGTTAGTATCCCGTAAGCAATTTATCTTTTTTTAAAATTAAATAGGTGCGGTTTAGAACAAAAAGGTTTAATTGACAGGACGCTGGTTGTTGCCTGGAGACTATCTATTTGCTATACTTAACGTGGCAATTATTCGAAATTAAGGGCAGGGGATTATATTATTATACATGTAGCAGGGCTGACCAACAAGGGAAGGGAACGTCCGCGAAACGAAGATAACTGTTTTGCCATAGCAGATACTAATAGTGCCCTGATGGTTGTTGCTGACGGAATGGGCGGTCATCGGGCCGGTAATGTGGCCAGTGGCCTGGCAGTATCCAGGGCAGAACAATTTTGGGCGGATATTGATCCTTCCGTTCCACCCTCTGCAGAAGAAGCCCGCAAAATGATCGAATGCTTAATTACTGAAGCAAATGAACAGGTTTTAAGTAAAGCTAATGATTCCACAGACCGGCAGGGTATGGGAACAACCTTTACTGTTGGCCTGCTCTGTGGCAGCCACCTGACTATCGGTCATATCGGCGACAGTAGGGCTTACCTCGTTAGCGACGGGCAAATTATGCTTTTAACCAGGGATCACTCCCTGGTGGAACAGTTAATCGAATCGGGGCAGGTTAAGCCGGAAGAAGCTAAAGATCACCCCCAGCGTCATATTCTTACCCGGGCCCTGGGGATATCTTCCAATCTGCAGATAGATATAAGCGAGAAGGAAGTCGAAGCAGGCTCGACCCTTCTATTTTGCACAGATGGCCTGACTAATATGGTTAGTGATGACGAAATTCTGAGAGCAGCTTTGGAGCAGTCCGATCCACAGTTGCTGGCTGAATCGTTGATAGCGCTGGCCAATTCACGTGGTGGTTTTGATAACATCACAGTAGTTGCAGCAACCGGTATTGGGGGTCAGGAGGTTTAATGATCGGAAAAGTATTGGCGGAACGCTATGAACTGATTGAAAAAATTGCCGAAGGAGGAATGGCCCGGGTTTATCGCGGCCGGGATCTTCTTCTGAAAAGAACCGTTGCTGTAAAAGTGCTTAAAGATCAGATGACCGGAGATGCCGCCTTTATACGCCGTTTTGAGCGCGAAGCCCAGTCTGCTGCTGCCCTTTCGCACCCCCATATTGTCAGCATTTACGATGTGGGTGAGCAGGATGGCACCTACTTCATGGTTATGGAGTACATCGATGGAAAGAATCTGAAAGAGTATATCCGGGAAAAAGGTCGTTTGCCTGCACCGGAGGCGTTTCGGATCACCCGTCAGATTGCAGAAGCTTTAGAGCAGGCTCATAAAGCGGGTGTTATTCACCGTGATATTAAACCACAGAATATCCTGTTTTCCAGAGAGGGAAATGTTAAAGTGACCGATTTCGGAATTGCCATTGCCGGTGACGGCGTTACTGTAACGGTCGGCGACGAAATTATCGGTTCTGTTCAATATATAGCGCCCGAGCAGGCCAGGGGTGGTTTGGCCGGAAAGCAGTCTGATCTCTATTCTCTTGGTATCGTTTTCTATGAAATGGTGACCGGAAAAGTGCCTTTTACCGGGGAGAGTCCCGTTGCGGTAGCGATGAAACATATCCAGGAGCAGATTGTTCCGCCGGGGCGCCTGGTTTCCGACTTGCCCGGTCAGTTGGAACAGATTATTTTAAAAGCGGTTCAGAAAGATGCTGCCGAACGTTACAATAGCGCACAGGAAATATTGGAAGATCTTATTTCTGCCGAAGGAAACAAAGACGTAAGGGTTTCCCCCGCCCGTACAACAGTGAATAATGTCGGTAATGATCAGGAAGATGATGTTATATTGAGACCAAACCCGCCTGTTGAAGAAGAAAAATCATGGGGGCTTTCATCAAAAACAAAGCGGGCATTGCTTAAAGGTTTTCTGGCTATTGCATTTATTGCGGGTATCTTTGGCGGCGGTGCATATTTTTTAAGCACTTATTTCTTTATCCCTGAAGTCGCGGTGCCCGAAGTCAGAAATTTAAGCCAAAGTGATGCCTCCCAGGTTCTGAGGGAAGCAGGGTTGGTGCCCGCTCCTGATATAGAATATATCTATGATGATCAAATACAGGTTGGCAATGTAGTTAAAACTGACCCTCCCGAAGGTAGGATTGTCCGTCAAGATAGGGTTATTGACCTATATATCAGCAAAGGATCGGAATTTATTAAAACCCCCGATCTGCAGGGTAGGACCGAAATGGAAGCGCGTGTGATCCTGAACGACATGGATCTGATTATGAATGTCGAAAGAGATTACAACGAAGATATTCCTGAAGGACATATTTATCGTCAGGTTCCCGGAGAATCATTCCGTATTTCACGCGGTGATGAAGTGGTTGTCTATGTCAGCCGCGGCCGCGGACCTTTTGAACTTGCCGACCTGGTCGGTTACTCTGAGCAGGGCGCTCTCGATTACCTCGAAGAAAACGATCTAAGAGCCAGCCGTCGCTATAGGTTTTCGATCGGTTCTTCCGGACATGTCATCGAACAGGATCCAGGGGCGGGTGAAGAAGTAACACCCGGCCAAACTGTTGAGCTGGTAATCGGGGAATAGGGAGGTTTTATTTGCTGCAGGGTCAGGTAATCAAAGCATCGGGAGGGTTTTTTACCGTTTGCGATCAAAACGGGGCAGAATATATTTGCCTCGCCAGGGGCATGCTTAAACGAGGCAGCGAATCCCTAATGGTTGGCGATTACGTGTTTTTTGAGCCGGTTAAGAATAATTCCCATGGCGCAGGCGGGGAAGGAATCATTGAGAAATTGCTTCCCCGCGTTAACCTCCTGAAGCGGCCGCACGTTTCCAACGTGGATCAACTGGCCGTAATTATGTCCTTAAAACACCCCGATTGCGACTGGCAGTTAGTCAGCCGGATGATGGTTCTGGCTGAAAAAGAAGGTTTATCTGCTTTTCTCTGTCTCAATAAAACTGATTTAACTCAAAAAAATGAACTGGAAGAACTGGCTGGCCGGCTGGATAACTATCCTTACAGGGTTATTTATACCAGTGCGGTCAGCGGCACAGGGCTTGACCGGCTAAAAGAATCTCTGAAAGGAAAGTGTAGCGTGTTTGCGGGCCCTTCGGGTGTCGGTAAATCTTCACTGCTCAATGCTGTCCAGCCCGGGCTTTCCCTTAAAACCGGAACAGTAAGTGAAAAAATCAAGCGCGGCCGCCATACTACCCGCCAGGCCGAACTGATGTCACTAAATTTAGGCGGTTCAGTAGTTGATACTCCCGGTTTTACCAGGATAGACATTTCCGATCTGGACGCCTTTCAGCTGGCTGATTATTTCCCCGAGTTTGAGTCTCTGCGCGGCCAATGCGGTTTTCGTAACTGCCAGCACATTAGCGAACCCCGTTGTGCAGTGAGGGAAGAAGTTGGTAAAAACCTGAACCCGATGCGCTATGAACATTACCAGTATTTTATCGATGAACTTGACAAACAGGGGGTTTACTAAACATGAGTGTCAAAGTAGCGCCATCCTTATTATCCGCAGATTTTAGCAACTTGCGTGAAGAAGTAAGGCGCATTGAAGCAAACGGGGCCGATTGGGTTCATCTCGATGTGATGGACGGCCACTTTGTGCCTTCCATTACCATTGGTCCAGTTGTGGCGCAGTCATTGCGCCCTCACACAAAGCTCTTCATGGATGCTCACCTGATGGTTAGCGAACCTGAAGATCACTGCAAACAATTCATTGATGCCGGAGTTAACCTGGTTACTGTTCAGGCCGAAGCTACCGCTCACCTTGATCGTGTCCTGCGCAAAATAAAAAAGGGCGGCGCTAAAGCAGGGGTAGCCTTAAATCCCGCTACACCTGCTTCCATACTCGAATATATCTGGCCTCTTCTTGACCTGGTTCTGGTTATGAGCGTTAATCCCGGTGCCGGTGGTCAGGCTTTTATCCCAGAGGTTTTACCCAAGATTGAATATATTGCCGGTCAAATCCGCTCCCGTAACCTGGCTACAGAACTTCAAGTCGATGGCGGCATTAACCATGAGACCGCTTCGGCAATTATAAAAGCCGGAGCCAGCGTCCTGGTTGCCGGTTCAGCCGTCTTCAAAGCTGAAAACGGGATGGCCTTGATTGGAGATTTGAAAAATATGCAAAATGTGCTATAATCCATTTAACCGTTATCTTCAGGGTCTGGTGAGAAGGGAATGTTCCTTCAATTCCGAACCGGCGGTAATGCTTGACGTATAAAACCGAAAAGCAAAGCCCGCGAGCCTTAAAGGCAGATCCGGTGTAAATCCGGGGCCGACAGTACAGTCTGGAAGGGAGAAGAAGCGGAATAAAACACAGCCTGTTTTATTCAAGACCCTGAAGTAGCTAAATGTTCAGGGTCTTTATTTATATGACAACCGGGAGAAAAAATACAGCAAAAAACAGCCGGAAATTTGGATAAGCTTTAAAATCCCTTGCAATGCTCCAGTCTAATTCCGGCCTGCTGCATTCCGACTCCTGATTTTAACAACGAGGTGAATTAATTTGGATGCCGACGATCGGTTTATGTGGATGGCTCTCGACCTGGCTCGCCAGGGCCGGGGGCGCACCAGCCCCAACCCCATGGTTGGAGCGGTTATTGTTCAGGGTTCCGAAGTTGTGGGTACAGGTTTTCATCAGGCAGCAGGTTCACCGCATGCCGAAATAATTGCTCTCAATAAAGCAGGAGAAAAGGCCCGCGGTGCCACTCTTTACCTGAATCTCGAACCTTGCAATCATCACGGCCGGACAGGTCCTTGTACGGAAGCGATTATTAAGGCGGGAATAGACAGGGTAGTGGCGGCCATGCAGGATCCAAACCCGACTGTAACCGGAAATGGGTTGGCCAGGCTGGCGGAAGCAGGAGTAAAAGTCAAGCAGGGTGTCCTGGAAGATAAGGCCCGCCAGTTAAACGAAGCTTTTGTAAAACTTTATACCACAGGTCTGCCATTTGTCAGTGTTAAGGTGGCAATGAGCCTTGACGGTAAGATCGGAACCATAACGGGAGACTCGCAGTGGATAACAGGTGAGAAAGCGCGCCAGTTTGTTCACAGGCTTCGCGATCATACTGATGTAATCATGGTCGGGATTGAGACTGTTTTGAAAGACAACCCAAGACTGACTGCCAGGGTCGAAGGCGATGGGGGAAAGGATCCCGTGCGCGTTATTGTTGACAGTAGCGCCCGTCTTCCTCTCGATGCCCGGGTTATTGAAAGCTCATCACCGGCTCCTACAATCCTTGCTGTTACCGGGCAGGCTCCTTCAGAAAAGTGCAGGGCCCTGGAAGAAAAAGGGGTCGAAGTAATAATTTTGCCTGCCTATAACGGGCGTGTTGACCTGACCGCCCTGATGAAGAAGCTGGCGGAGCGCGAAATTTCGGCTGTCCTGGTTGAAGGCGGAGGCACTTTAAATTACAGTCTTATCGACCAGGGTCTGGTCGATAAACTATTTATTTTTATTGCTCCGCTCATTATCGGTGGGAGAGGCAGCCCGACTGCTTTTGCCGGTTCGGGCATCGAATCTCTGAGTAAAGCCTGGTCGGTTAACAATATCGAAATGAAGCAATTTGATCAGGATTTGCTCTTAATAGGCTATCCCGAATCCGGGAGGTAGATATGTTTACAGGAATAATTGAAGAGCTTGGTATTGTGCAAAGAATCAGTAGTTCCGAAAACGGCGCCGCTATTATTATCAGGGCGAAAAAAGTTTTGACTGACTTAAAAATAGGTGACAGCGTTGCCGTTAACGGGCCCTGTCTTAGCGCCACTGCCATCGGTCGGGAAAACTTTACAGCCTGGGTTATGCCAGAAACCATGGAAAAAACCAACCTGTTGAACTTATCAACAGGTAGTCCGGTTAATCTTGAGCGGGCCATGACCTTAAACAGCCGCCTGGGCGGTCACATGGTCAGCGGCCATATTGATACCGTTGTTACAATGACAGGCAAACATCAACAGGGTGGGGCCATAGTTTTATCATTTGAAACGGCGGATAGCCACCTGCTTCGCTATATCGTGCCTAAGGGATCGGTCGCCTTAGATGGCGTCAGTCTTACAGTGATCGATGTCGTTGCTAACGGCTTTTCAGTCGGGGTTATACCCCACACTGCATCGCAGACTACCCTGGGCCAAAAAGATCTCGGGTCTTCGGTTAACCTTGAAGTTGACTTGATCGGCAAGTACATTGAAAAAATGCTCGCCCACCGGTTGGAAGACGGCAAAGAAAAAACAACCCTTTCCATGGATTTATTACAGCAGAAGGGGTATTTATAAAACACAGGAGTGAAACCTATGAATTTTAATTCTATAGAGGAAGCATTAGCTGACTTAAAAAGCGGCCGCATGGTCGTAGTTGTTGACGATGAAGACCGGGAAAACGAAGGTGACCTGGTAATGGCTGCATCCAAAGTGACCGCGGAGGCGATAAATTTCATGATTCGCTATGCCCGCGGGCTTGTCTGTGCGCCGCTTACCTCAGAGAGGGTACAGGAACTTGATTTGCCACAGATGGTCACCCAGAATACCGATACTCATTGTACAGCATTTACCGTATCTGTAGATGCCGGTTCCTGCAGTACCGGGATCTCTGCCTATGAACGTTCTCAAACGGTTAAAACCCTGATCAATCCCGAAACCAGGCCTTCGGACCTGCGCCGCCCGGGGCACATCTTTCCCCTTCAAGCCATGGACGGCGGTGTCCTGCGCAGGGCCGGGCACACCGAGGCAGCCGTTGACCTGGCCAGCCTGGCCGGGCTTGAGCCGGCTGGCGTGATCTGTGAAATTATCAACGAAGACGGCAGTATGGCCCGACTTCCTGAACTGACGGAGTTTTGTAAAGAGCATAACCTTAAACTGGTTAGCATTGCCGATTTGATCAACTATCGGATGCAGAAAGAAAAACTGGTTTGGCGTTCAGCTACAGCCGAAATGCCAACTGCTTTCGGTAATTTTAAATTAATTGTTTACGATAACAATATTGACAACTTTTCACATCTGGCCCTGGTCTATGGTAAGATCAATCCGGAAGAACCGACCCTGGTTCGGGTGCATTCCGAGTGCCTTACCGGTGACGTTTTCGCATCACTGCGGTGTGACTGCGGAAACCAGCTGCACCAGGC
>SLHT01000088.1 GCA_007136055.1 Syntrophomonadaceae bacterium | reverse complement strand
TAATAAGTATAATAGCATGGGACTATGAACTTGTCAATAGTTTTTTCAATATTTTTTTAAAAAAAATTATTGGATCTTTTTACCTCCCATGGTTCCGGTTTGGAAACAATGCACAGGTAATTACCACAAATTTTAACGGATATGGAGGGATAAAGATATTTTTAGCCAATATATTATTAAAGCTTCTCCAATAGCTTAAAAAGTTTAATCCCAGGGGGACAAAACTTATCTCCCCTGTGCTGGTAAACAGGAGTATTGAACTGATGGAAGAAAAAAACAGGGGCAAGATTGTAGCTGTCCGTGGCAGCGTAGTTGATGTCATATTTCCCGGTAAGACCCCTTCGCTGCAAACCAAGCTGGAAGCGGGTCCGGAAGGCGAAATAGTGGTCGAGGTTGTCTCCCACCTCGAAGGGGGCGTAACCCGCGGCATAGCCCTTTCACCGACCCGCGGCCTGCGCCGCGGCGATCCGGTTATCAACAGCAATGATATGATCCGCGTTCCGGTAGGCAAACAGGTGTTAGGCCGGATATTTAACGTCTTCGGCGATACAATTGACGATAAAGAGCTGTTGACCGATGCCGAAACCCGCGGTATTCACCAGCCTCCTGCCTCAATATCCCGCCGGGTGACGACAGCGGAAATTTTCGAGACCGGGATCAAGGCGATTGATCTGCTGACCCCCCTGGAGCGGGGTGGTAAAGCCGGTCTTTTTGGCGGCGCCGGGGTGGGCAAGACCGTCCTGATCACCGAACTGATTAATAATACCGTCGGCAAGTACGAGGGTGTCAGTATTTTCTGCGGCATCGGCGAACGCTCGCGCGAAGCTGAAGAGCTCTACCGCGATATCCAGGAAGCCGGCGTTCTTGACAATACGGTGATGGTTTTCGGCCAGATGAATGAACCTCCCGGGGCACGCTTCCTGGTGGGACACTCTGCCCTGACCATGGCCGAATACTTTAGGGATGAAGCCAGGCAGGATGTATTGTTGCTGATCGACAATATTTTCCGCTTTGTTCAGGCCGGCTCCGAGATGTCCGGATTGCTCGGCAAGATGCCTTCAAGGGTTGGTTATCAGCCGACCCTGGCTACTGAAATTGCGGGATTGCAGGAGCGCATATCGAATACGGCCACGGGAGCGATCACTTCGATCCAGGCCGTTTATGTGCCGGCCGACGATTTTACCGATCCATCGGCCACGCATACCTTTGCCCACCTGTCTGCGTCGATTATCCTTTCACGCAAGCGGGCCAGCGAAGGTTTGTATCCCGCTGTCGATCCCCTGCGTTCCTGGTCGAAAATGCTCACGCCCCTGGTTGTCGGTGAGCGGCACTACAAGATAGCCCAGGAGGTGCGCAGCAGCCTGGCCCAGTATGAAGAGTTAAAAGACATCATTGCCATGCTAGGCCTGGAGGAACTCTCCCAAGAGGACCGACATGTTGTTAACCGGGCCCGCCGCCTGGAACGTTTCCTGACCCAGCCCTTCGTTACCACCGAGCAGTTTACGGGTATGGCGGGAAAGGTAGTTGAACTTGAAGATGCTCTCGACGGCTGTGAACGGATCCTTAACGATGAGTTTTCCGATCGTTCCGAGGGTGATCTTTACATGCTCGGCAAAATCAGCGAGATCAAGAAAAAAACCGGCACTAAAACTGAGGAAAAAGAACCTGCAGAAAAAGAACCGGAAGAAAAAGAGCGTGAGGGACCCGTAAAAGCTGAAGAAAATCCTAAAGAAAAGGATCAGGAGGCTGAAGATAAGGAAAATCCTGAGCAAGCATAAACATAGTTAAGGAGTGTTTAAGATGAACCTGAAAATCCTGCTTCCGGACAAAGTATTACTCGAAGAGGAGGTGGGCAGGATAACCGCCGAAGCCGAAAACGGTTATTTTACCCTGCTGCCGCGTCATATCGATTTTGTAGCTGCCCTGGTGCCCGGAATCTTTTCCTATGTTACACCTGCCGGCGAAGAAAGTTTCCTGGCCCTCGACGACGGGATCCTGGTCAAACAGGGTGACCGGGTTTATGTTTCCGCTTCGCGGGCGGTTCCCGGAGACAACCTGGAGTACCTGGAGGAACTGGTCGAGAGCGAGTTGAAAGTATTGGGTGAAAACGAGAAAAAATCGCGGGCGGTAATGTCCCGCCTGGAAGTTGATACTCTAAGGCGTTTTAGCCGCCTGGGAGGGGAACGGAGTTGAGCAGTAAGGAGAAAGAAGACAAAGGTAAAAACCTGCCGGGAACGGTCGGTAAAAAAGCGGCCCGGCGGATCAAGGCCCGCCGCACCCGCGACCGCAGTGTATGGTTCGGGTTGGGCACCTTTGGCATGGTCGGCTGGACCATCGCCATTACTACCCTGATCGGGGTGGTAATCGGAATCTGGATTGACCGAAACTGGCCCGGCACTTACTCCTGGACCTTAACATTTCTCTTTATCGGCCTGATTATCGGCTGCATGAATGCCTGGTACTGGATAAACAAAGAGATGCACCAGGTTGATAAAACAAATGATCAAGATGACAGCA
This sequence comes from Syntrophomonadaceae bacterium, assembly GCA_007136055.1. Classification (GTDB taxonomy): domain Bacteria; phylum Bacillota; class Dethiobacteria; order DTU022; family DTU022; genus T3SED10-7. The sequence continues at coordinate 9,528 of SLHT01000088.1, read as the reverse complement.
GCGGTGACTGATCTGAAACGCTGATTGACAGATAAACAATGGAGAGGGGCCGGATATATTATCTTTTTCGTGGTTTACCTGGTCCCGGCCTTTTTGGCCGGTCTAGTTCTCGGGGGTTTTTTCTTTGGCGGTCTCTGGTGGACGGTGCAGAAGATCGCCGTAAGCGATAAGCCGTACCTGTTTTCGGTGGCCAGTTTTATTATTCGGACCGCGGTTGTAATGGGGGCTTTTTACTTTCTGCTGAGTGTAGACTGGCCTTATCTGCTGGCAGCCCTGGCCGGTTTCCTGGTAGCCCGCACTGTTTTAACCGGCAAATTGAAGCCGGTTTAGAGAAGAGGGAGGAAGGGAAGAGCAGCATTTCCCTCACCACGGCATATAGCATGGAAAGGGGAATACACAGCAGCTGCAAATCCTGCGAACAAAGAAAGGAGGTTGTGCCAACTTGACTATCAATCCCGATGAAATTGTTCTTTTTCAATGGAGCTGGCTTGTAATTAACTCCACCATCTTTTTTACCTGGTTGGTAATGTTCCTGCTGACCCTCGGCTCCTGGCTGGTTACCCGGAAGCTTACCAGCCAGGGGCAGTTGTCGCGCTGGCAGAATCTCCTCGAGGTGCTGATAAACGCGATTAATGGGCAGATCCGCGAAGTGAGCCGCCAGGAACCGGGCCCGTACCTGCCCTTTATCGGTACCCTTTTTATCTATATCGCCGTCTCCAATATCCTGGGTATCGTACCCGGCTTTACACCGCCTACCGGATCGCTTTCTACTACGGCGGCGCTGGCGATCAGTGTTTTTATTGCCGTGCCGGTATTCGGAATCGCCAGGCAGGGCATTATAAACTACCTGCTTCAGTATATCCAGCCCACGTTCTTTATGCTGCCCTTCAACATCATTGGCGAGTTGAGCCGCACCCTGGCCCTGGCCGTCCGTCTTTATGGCAATATAATGAGCGGGACTATTATTGTTGCTATCCTGCTGACGATTACCCCGCTGATCTTCCCGGTGGTCATGCAGGCTCTCGGTCTCCTCACCGGTTTAATCCAGGCTTACATATTTGCCATTCTGGCCATGGTTTATATCGCCTCGGCCAGCCAGGCGCACGAGGAAATACAGAAAAAAGGAGAGAAATAACATGGATAGCTTAAGCTTAGTCGGTATCATCTCGATTGCCACTGCCGGTTTGACTATCGCCTTCGGTTCGTTCGGACCGGCCCTCGGACAGGGCCGTGCCGTTGCCCAGGCTTTAAGTTCGATTGCCCAGCAGCCTGACGAGGCCAACACCATTACCCGGACTCTCTTTGTCGGCCTGGCCATGATCGAGTCGACTGCAATTTACTGTTTTGTGGTGACCATGATTCTTATCTTTGCCAACCCTTTTTGGAACTATTTTCTCCAGTAAGAATGTTGGCGGCAAAAGCTTTATACATGGGAGAATAACTATGATAATTAATTGGTATACGGTAATATTTCAGATTATCAATTTCATAGTCCTGGTCTTTCTGCTACGGCGCTTCCTTTACGGTCCGATTATCCAGGCCATGGACGATCGCGAACAGAAGATAATGCAGCGGGAAGAAGACGCGGCAGCTAAAAAGCGGGAAGCCGAAGAAGAATCGCGAACTTATGTTGAAAAAAAAGAAGAACTTGAAGAAAAGGAAGAAGAGATTAAAGAAGAGGTTCGCAAGGCTGCCGATAAAGAGAAGCAGAAAATGCTCGAAGAAGCCCGCCGCGAAGTCGGGGAAACCAGGCAGCGCTGGGAAGAAGCCTTCGAGCGTGAAAAAGAATCTTTTATTACCGAGCTGCGCCGTCGTATCGGGCTGCAGGCCTGCTCGGTAGCGCGGAGCTGTCTCGAAGATCTGGCCGATTCCCGCCTCGAAGAACTGACCTGGGAAGTGTTTATGGATAAAATTAGTAAACTGCCCGCCGAAGAACGCAGTTCCCTGCAGGAAGCGCTTGCTTCCGATAATAACAGGGTGTTATTAAAGACAACCTTTGATTCGCCCGCAGAAAAAATAAAAGAGCTTAAAAAAGCGCTCCGGGAAATAATATCCGGGGCAAATAATGAGCCGGATCTCTCGGTTAAAACGGACCAAACCCTGGTCTGCGGCCTGGAACTTGATGCCGGAGGTTACCGTGTGGCCTGGAACATTGACAGTTACCTGGAAGGTGTGCAAGAGCATATCCTGAAGGAGCTCGAAGAGGAAGCGCCCACAGCGCATAAGGGGGAGGTGGCGGAAGGTGGACAAACGGAAAGCTAACGACAATTCCTTGTCCGGGTCTTTGCTCGAGGCTTTAGATTCAGCTGATCGGATCGTGCAGAAAACACTCGATGAAGTCCCCCCCGGGTTACAGGTGGAAGAGATCGGCAAGGTTACTTCGATCGGCAGCGGAATCGCCCGCGTCAGCGGCCTGGCCGGGGTCCAGGTTGACGAACTGCTCGAGTTTTCGGGCGGAATAACAGGTATTGCTTTCAACCTCGACCCGCAGGAAATCGGGGTGATCATGCTTGGTGGTTCCGAACAGATCGCTTCAGGCGATCGTGTCCGCCGCACCGGGCGGGTGGTCGATATCCCTGTCGGGAACGGGTTGCTCGGCCGGGTGATTGATGCCGCAGCCGTGCCCCTGGACAATTTTGGTCCGGTCAGTTTTAGTGAAAGACGTCCGGTTGAAAGGGAGGCCCCGCCGATCATGGCCCGCTCCCCGGTGACCGAACCTCTCCAAACCGGCCTGAAGGTGGTCGACGCCCTGATTCCGGTCGGCAGAGGCCAGCGCGAATTGATTTTAGGTGACCGCCAGATCGGCAAGACAGCCATTGCCCTGGATACAATAATCAACCAGGCCGACAAAGATGTAATATGTGTCTACTGTTCGATCGGCCAGATGGGGGCTGACGTGGCCAAATTTATCGCCCAGCTGCGAGAATACGGGGCCATGGAATATTCAACTATCCTGGTCGCTTCTGGTGACGGCCCACCGGGTCTGCGTTTTATTGCTCCTTATGCCGCCACGACCATCGCCGAGTATTTCATGGAACAGGGTCATGACGTGCTCATTGTCTACGACGATTTGACCCTGCATGCCCGCGCCTACCGTGAATTGTCGCTGCTGCTGGAGAGACCCCCCGGCCGCGAGGCCTACCCCGGCGATATCTTTTACCTGCACTCGCGTCTGCTTGAGCGATCCACGCACCTGCGCGAAGAATACGGCGGCGGCTCGTTAACTGCGATGCCCATTATTGAAACCCAGGCCCAGAACATCTCAGCCTATATTCCGACCAACCTGATCTCGATTACTGACGGGCAAATTTACCTTTCTCCCGAACTGTTCCAGCGTAACCACCTGCCCGCTATAGATGTCGGCAAGTCTGTTTCGCGGGTCGGGGGCAAAACCCAGCTTCCCGCCTACCGCACCGTAACCGGTGACCTGCGTCTTTCCTATGCCCAGTTTGAAGAACTGGAAATGTTTGCCCGTTTCGGCACCCGCTTAGATGAAAAGACCCGCAATACGATCGAGCGCGGTCGCAGGGTGCGCAAGGTACTCAACCAGCCGGAACTGCAGCCGATGACCATACCGGAGCAGATCGCCGTCCTGCTGGCGGTAACCGAAGGGCTTTTTGATAACCTGGAAGTGGAAAAGATCCCGGAAGCGGAGGAAAAAGTCAGGAAAGCTGTTCTGGAAGGGTTATCCGAAATATGTGAAAAAATCGAAGACGGTGAAGAACTTTCTGATCAAGATCAGGCCGCTATCGTCGAAACCGCGCGAAGCGCCTTAGAACAGGAGACAGAAGATCAGCAGGAAAAAGCAGAGCAGGCAGGAGAAGAATAAACCGGTGTTCTGTCAATCCAGTTTAGTTTGGTTCTGTTAACCTGTGCGGTTTTTAAGCGCTGATATTAGATAGGCATGACGAGTCCGCATTTTAAATATAGAGCACCTATAATGTACTGAAGCAGGGGTACGGCTGCGGGCGGCTAATGTCAAAGAATTCGATCGCCTGGAAGAAACATACTCTCTCCCCTCAGGGGGGACGGGATGGGGAAAAATATATTGAGTACTTTAGAAACCCTGCAAAAACAGATTGCCAGCGGAGAAGACCTCTCCTCAATAGTCAAGACCATGAAAGCCCTGGCCGCCACCAGCGTGCGCCAGTATGAGAAAGCGGCTGAATCCTTAGATGATTATTACCATACCGTCGAGCTGGGTCTCTCTGTGGTCCTCTCATCAGAGCTGGAGCGCCCTTCAGCCCCCGCTTCAGACGTAGACAGTGCCGTGTTGATGTTTGTAATAGGTTCCGATCATGGTCTGGCCGGTCGCTTTAACGAGCAGATTGTTTCTTACGCCCTGGAAGAATACTGGGAGGAAAAAGTTGAATCCGCAGGAGAAATGCCATCAAACATGGTAATTGCCGCTGTCGGTGAGCAGGCCATCAGCAGGGTTGATGCTGCCGGGATAGAGACGGCTGCCAGTTTTAATATGCCCAGTTCGATCAGCGCCATCTCCCCTTTTATTCAACATCTTTTAGAAGAAATTGAAAGGTGGCAGGCCCGTGAAGGAGTAGAAAAAGTATTGCTGTTCTACAACCGTCCCCGGACAGCAAGTTTTAGCCCTCGAGCCGAAACACTCCTTCCCGTTGACCTCGACCAGCTGAAGGAAACCAGGCTTAAGTGGGAATCACGTTCTCTGCCCACCTTCACCATGCCGCCCGACCAACTCCTGTCAGCCCTGCTGCGCCAGTACTTTTTCGTTTCTCTTTACCGTGCCTGCGCTCTCTCCCTGGCGGCCGAAAACACCAGCCGCCTGGCGGCAATGCAGGCGGCTGAAAAGAATATCAACGAGCGTCTTGGTGAACTAAAAGCGTCCTACCAGCATGAGCGGCAGGCGGCGATTACAGAAGAACTGCTTGATATTATATCCGGTTTCAGGGCGGTCCGGGGCCATAATTAACAAATCAGGATGTTAATGATGCATCAAGATAGTTATCCTCTATATTAATAGATTAGGTGCTATACTTAATAAAACAAAATTACGTTTCGCGTAATAATGGGGCGGAGAGGAGCCTGGCATGAAAAAAGGATTTCACGGTAAAATTTTAGAAATCAATTTAAGCAGCGGAGAACAGCAAGAAACAGCGATTTCGGAAGAATACTTTCGCCGCTATCTTGGCGGCAGCGGTCTGGCTGCTAAAATATTTGACGAGCGGGATTACGGGCGAGTTTCCCCACTTGCGGAAGTTGCGCCGTTGATGATTTTTTCAGGCATTCTCACCGGCTATAGTATCCCCACAGCTTGTAAAGCAGCCTTTTGCGGGAAATCACCGGCCACCGGTATTTGGGCAGAAGCGATAGTCGGAGGTTTCTGGCCGGCGTCATTTAAAAAAACTGGGTACGATGGCCTGATCATAACCGGAAAAGCTGAAAAAGCGGTTTATCTCTACTTCAGTAAAGGAGTATTTGCCGTTCAGGATGCCGCATCGCTTTGGGGTGAAGATGTTTATCGAACTGCAGAAAAACTTCAGAAGGAACACGGCGATGAAATAAAAGTGGCGGCAATTGGCCCGGCCGGGGAAAAGGAAGTGCTGATATCATCTATAATGATTGATGGTCTTGATGCCCGGGCTGCCGGCAGATGCGGGATGGGCGCTTTAATGGGTTCAAAAAACTTAAAAGCGATTGCCATAGAAAAAAGCGAAGATCTTCCGCCCCTCAATGATAATAAAGGTCTTGCCGCAGCGCGTAAAAAAGTAATGCCAAAGATCAGGGAAAAAGCAAAAGGATTAAGCGATTTCGGTACCGCCGGGGGAGTGCCCATAGTTGAAAAACTGGGTGATCTGCCTATCCGCAACTGGACCGTTGGCAGCTGGACAGAAAGTGCTGCCAGGGTTTCCGGCCAGGCCATGGCTGAGAAGTATTTTGCCAAGCATTATGCCTGTTTTGGCTGCCCGATTCGCTGTGGCAAAGAGATGAAGGTGCCTGTTGGCCCGCACAACGGCACTGTTTCACACGGCCCCGAATACGAAACTGTTGCCGGATTCGCAGCGATGTGTTTAAATGATGACCCGGCTTATGTTATCGCCGCAAATGATCTCTGTAACCGCCTGGGTATCGATACGATTTCCGGTTCATCGGTAATTGCTTTTGCCATGGAACTAAATGAACACGGCCTTATTCCAAAAAACTTGCTTGCTGACTTGAACCTTGAATGGGGCAGCGGAGAAGCGGTCTTAGCCCTGATCCGGCAAATTGCTTACCGGGAAGGATTAGGCGAATACCTGGCCCGGGGGGTAAAAAGAGCAGCCGCTGAATTCGGACCAATCGCGGAGGAGTTTGCAGTTGAGAGCAAAGGTTTGGAGATGGCATTTCACGATCCCCGTGCTTTCACAAGTATGGCTGTAACTTATGCTACTGGCAACCGCGGAGCATGCCACCTGGAGGGCCTGACCTATTATGTCGAAAACCGCAGTTTTCCTGGCTCTTTTATCGGCCTGCAGGACGAATTTGAACATCACGGCATCGAATCCAAGGCTCTTCTTGCCAAGACCATGCAGGATTTTATGGGGGTCTTTAATGCCCTGGGCTTATGCAAATTTTTAATCCGCGGCCACGTTACGCCTGAAGATATCGCCGACTGGGTTTCACTGGCTACAGGCTGGGATATGGATCGGGAAGAACTTTTTACAAGCGGGGAGCGTATCTTTAATCTGAAGCGGTCAATTAATGTTAAGCTGGGCATCAGCCGTAAAGACGACACCCTGCCTCCGCGACTTTTAACCCATGATCGCCGGGAAGGCGCTGCCGCCGGCAGCCTGCCTCACCTGGGAAAGATGCTTGCTGAATACTACCGGCTTCGCGGTTGGTCGGATGAAGGCATTCCCGGGCCAGAAATTATGGCTAAACTGGGGTTAGAGTGGGAAAGTATAGATGTCATTAATGGTTGTCAGAATTATAAGGGCGAAATAAAGAAATGATCTTACGGAGGCAAAACAGCCTGGAAAGCGAAAAAGGTGATTATGAAACTGACGATTAGACTACAGCCTCCCTACTGCAAAAAAGGCGCTGTTAATGAGCAGATCCTTCAACTTAAAGCCGAATCGATCGATTTGCAGAAATTGGCCCGGTATCTTTCGCGCGAATGGAAAGACACCTTAAACTATGTCTTATTTGATGATAAAGAATTGCTAACTGCAGAATTTATAGTTAACGGGAAGCATGCTTCCCTGGATACACAGGTCAAAGAAGGGGATCAGGTGACAATAGTCCCCTATATTTGTGGCGGCTAAATGGTTTTTAGCGGGTTTAAATATCTTAATTCGTGAAAATTAAAAATATCGGAGGGGCTAACTTTGGCAACAGCAGAAGAGTTAGAAAGGAAATATGTGTTGCGTTCATGGGCTGTTCAGGGAAAAATGCCCTATGAAGAAATTGTCGGTGGTGAGGGCTGCTGGTTTTGGGAAAAAAACGGTAAAAAATATCTCGATTTTTCCTCCCAGTGGGTAAACACAAATATTGGCCACCAGCATCCAAAAGTTATCGAAGCAATCAAGGAGCAGGCTGACAAACTTTGTTTTATCGCTCCAAACTTCGGTAACGAGACCAGGGGTAAACTGGCCGAGCAGATCGTCAGGCACACTCCCGGCGACTTAAATAAGGTCTTTTTTACTCTCGGTGGCGGGGAATCAAATGATAACGCTTTAAACTTAGTGCGTCAGATTACTGGCCGCTATAAGGTTATGTCCCGATACCGTTCCTACCACGGGACTACCCTGGGAGGGCTTAGCCTGAGCGGTGACCCGCGCCGCCTGTCGGCTGAACCTCTCCTGCCCGGTATTGTGCGCTTTTTTGACCCCTATTGCTACCGCTGCAGTTTTGGCCAGACCTATCCGGGTTGCGGTCTTGAATGCGCTGAACAGATCAGGGAAATAATGCTTTACGAAGGCCCTGAATCTATTGCTGCCGTTTATCTCGAGCCGGTAACAGGCACCAATGGTGTTTTTGTCCCGCCGAAAGAATACCTGCCGCGGGTGAGGGAAATCTGTGACGAATTTGGCACTCTTCTTGTTGCCGATGAAGTGATGACCGGTTGGGGACGTACCGGTAAGTGGTTCGGGGTCGATAACTGGAATGTAGTGCCCGATGTGATGACAATGGCTAAAGGGGTAACCCAGGGCTACATGCCCCTGGGGGCAGTTGTAGTCAACCAGAGAATAGCCGATTACTATGATCAAAACATGTTCATGTATGGCCTGACTTACAGCGGTCATCCCTTATCCTGCGCTGCCGGTATTGCTACGGTCAAAATCTACGAAGAAGAAAACCTGATTGAAAACTCTTACCGTATGGGCGAAAAGCTTAAAGAAGGCTTGAATGCGATTAAAGAAAAACATCCCTCGGTGGGCGATGTCCGCTCTATTGGCCTATTCTCCGCCATTGAACTGGTCAAAGATCGTGAAACCAAAGAGCCCCTGGCTCCATGGAATGGGCCCGATCCCGGAGTGATGGCTAAAATAAGCAAGTGCCTGCGTGATAAAGGTGTTTATGTCTATATTCGCTGGAACTACCTGTTTATCGCTCCGCCTTTAGCCATAGATGAAGAAGACCTTATATTTGGCCTTGAAGCCGTAGATGAATGTCTCGGGCTGGCCGATAAGGCGCTCTGATACAGCAATGCCCGGGTTTAAGCCAGCCTCTAGAGAACAGGCAGGGAAAATAGACAGAAAAATCCCTATTTAGTTGACATCATCGGGGGATGTAGGGTATAGTTAAACTTACAATTTGTATAGACTTGATAAGATTAAACTGCTACATAATGTAACCAGACCGACAAAGGCAAACCTGTCGAAAGGCAGGGACGCAAAGCAAGGGGCCTGAGGTTTCTTAACCAAAACCAGGCCAGCCTGGCTGCCGAAACATCGCATATTAGTTTCTTCTTTGTCGGTCCCTCTTATATTAAGGAGGGGCTTTTTCGTGGTAAAGGATATCGCAATAAATGATAATAGGAACTCCTTGTTTTTTCTGTCTATTCTATCCCTGTACTGGCAAAAGAAAACTTGCCTGCTTTTAGGATCACTTCTTCTCCTTATTATATTCAGTACTCCGGCAACAGCTGCAGTTGAAGGGTTTTTAGCTCAAGACAGTGATGGAAGCTATCACCAGTACTGTTACCAAGAACTGCTCAACTCGTATGCCCTGAATATAATGGGCCTTCCCGACGGCCTCTATGAAGATTATGCGGCAAAAAAACCTGTTGCTCTTATAGATTGTGTGGGCGGCTACATTGATTATCCCGCTTTGCTTGATCACTATGCCCTGGTCTTAATGCAGGGAGAATCTTTCGTTTTGAATAAATATACCAAAAGCGATACTGCCCGCAGAGCAGATATCCCCAAATCAGTTAACATGGTATCACTTGTTTCCGGAAAGCTAGAGCGGGTAGAAAAAAGTCTTAAGGACAAAACTGAAGATGAGGAAGCGGTACCGGGCGGAGACGGGGCCGATGCAAATGACGTCCCTGAGGAAGAAATAACTTCCGGC
>SLHT01000115.1 GCA_007136055.1 Syntrophomonadaceae bacterium | reverse complement strand
GTAATCCTGGCTGCATGTTCAATAGAGACCCAGTGAATAACCCCCTTGATTTTTTTACCGCTTGTATCTGCTCCACTTCTCGTCTGCGGGTCGTAAGTACACAGCAGCTCTGTTATGTTACCATCCGCGTCTTTAATTACTTCCTGACAACAGATAACATAGGCTCCTTTTAGACGTACTTCTTTGCCTGGAGCTAAACGGAAGAACTTTTTTGGAGGGTCTTCCATAAAATCATCGCGCTCGATATAGATCTCTCCACTGAAAGGAACCTTGCGATTGCCTGCGCTTTCATTACCGGGCAGATTTTCCATTTCACACATTTCGGTTTTGCCGACCGGCCAGTTTGTGATTACCACTTTAATCGGGTCAAGCACAGCCATAAGGCGCGGCGCCGTAGTTTCAAGCTCCTGCCTGATACAGTGCTCCAACAGGGCGAGGGCTACTGTACTTTCGGCTCTCGATACCCCGACTCTTTCCTGAAAGTCGGCAATGGCCTGAGGGGTTATCCCCCGCCTGCGAAGGCCGGCTATAGTAGGCATACGGGGATCGTCCCACCCATCAACATGGTTTTCTTCAACAAGGCGGCGCAGTTTACGCTTGCTCATCACGGTATAGGTCATATTCAAGCGGCCAAATTCAGTCTGGCGCGAACGAAACCTGACCACTTCAAACATCAGCTCAACCGCGTTGTCGACAATCCAATCATATAAAGGACGGTGGTCAGTATATTCGATAGAACAGAGCGAGTGAGTAATTCCTTCAAGCACGTCAGAAAAGGGGTGATCAAAATCATACATCGGATAGATGCACCACTTGTCACCGGTGCGGTGATGCTCGGCATGCAAAATACGGTAGATAACCGGATCGCGCATGTTCAGATTACCCGATGCCATGTCTATTTTAGCCCTGAGCACCCGGCTGCCATTTTCAAATTCGCCGGCCCGCATTCGCTCAAAAAGACTGAGGTTCTCTTCTACCGAACGATTGCGGTAGGGACTTTCAGTGCCAGCCTCGGTCAGGGTGCCGCGGTATTCCCTGATTTCTTCCTGGCTTAAGTCACAAATGTAAGCGCGATTTGCCTTAATCAGGCGCAGGGCAAACTGGTATTTGACCTCAAAATAGTCGGAACTGAAAAAGAGGCGGTCGTCCCAGTCTGCTCCCAACCAGCGAATATCTTCAATGATCGAATCAACAAATTCCTGTTCTTCTTTGACCGGGTTAGTATCATCGAAACGCAGGTTGAACTTGCCCTTGAAATCCCGGGCAATCCCATAATTCAACAAAATGGCCTTGGCATGTCCGATATGAAGGTAACCGTTCGGTTCAGGAGGGAAACGGGTATGAACAGGGCGGTCATTGAGCAAACTCTTTTCTAGATCATTTCTTATCTTTGTATAAATAAAATTACTTTTAGGGCCAGTATCATTATTCGCTGTCATGAAATTCTCCTTTATTCAACAGTTACACTTTTAGCCAGGTTGCGGGGTTTGTCGACTGAACTGCCCCGGGCAAGGGCAGTGTAGTAGGCAATAAGCTGGGTCGGAACTGCGCTTAAAACGGGTGCCAGGATATCATTAACCCGTGGCAGGTAGAAAACAGATTCGACCTGCCGGGAAACTTCGTCAAAACCTTCCTGGGTGATAGCAAATACAGCTCCGCCACGGGCATTTACTTCCTGAATATTGCTTAATGTTTTATCGAAAACCGCTTTCTGGGTAACAAGGGCAATAACCGGAATGCCTTCGACAATCAGGGCCAGAGGCCCGTGTTTTAGTTCGCCCGCAGCATATGCTTCAGCATGAATATAGGATATTTCCTTTAGTTTAAGAGCCCCTTCCATGGCTACAGGATAGTCGAGATTGCGACCAACGAAAAAGGCGCTATCCCACTGGGAGAGGTGGTTGCAGTAATTGCGCAGCCTGGCCAGACTATCCTCAGAAAGTATAGTTGTAAGATGTCCGGGCATAGCTTTAAGACCGCTAACCAATTCGGCAGCGATATCGGGGGCTATACTGCCCCGTTCATCCCCCAGGTAAAGAGCAAGAAGGTAAAGGGCAATAAGTTGGGTCAGGTAGGCTTTTGTCGAGGCCACGGCTATTTCCGGACCGGCCCAGGTATAAAGCACTTCATCGGCTTCACGGGATACCGAACTGCCTACAACATTGGTGATAGCCAGCACTTTTAACCCCTTTTGCCGGGCCTGACGCAGCGCTGCCAGGGTGTCGGCAGTCTCACCAGACTGGCTGATCACTATGGCCAGCTGGTTTTCTGTTAAAATCGGTTCGCGATAGCGAAATTCGGAAGCGACGTCTACTTCAACCGGAATTCTTGTTATCTTTTCGATTACCGCTTTGCCCAAGAGACCGGCATGATAGGCAGTTCCGCAGGCAATGATATGAATTTTATCAAGCCGGGCCAGTTCTTGCGCAGTAAACCCGAGCTCGCTTAAGTTTACTTTACCGCTAACAGTATCGATACGCTGGCGTAAGGTTTCTTTAATTGCAACAGGCTGCTCCATGATCTCTTTGAGCATAAAGTGATCAAAGCCGCCTTTTTCTGCTGCTTCAACATCCCAGGTAATTTCAAGTATTTTTTTATCGATCAGCCTTCCTTCAGCATCAAAGATTTCCACCCCTTCAGAAGTAACCGAAGCAAATTCACCGTCTTCCAAAATCTTGGTTTTGCGGGTATGAGTCAGTAATGCCGGTATATCAGAAGCAACCAGGTTCTCACTCTCACAGAGACCTATAATCAGGGGGCTGTCACGGCGAGCGCATACTAAACGGCCCGGTTCACGGGAAGAAACAGCAACAAGAGCGTAGGAGCCTTCAACTTTATCCACAGCTTTACGCAGCGCTTGAAGTAGATCTCCTTCATAGTATTCCTCTATTAAGTGAGCCAACACTTCGGTATCGGTTTCTGAGCGGAAACTGTGACCCGCTTCTTCAGACAACCACTGCCTTAAAACCTGATGGTTTTCAATAATTCCGTTATGAACGATGGCAATCTCTTCGCAACAGCTGCTGTGGGGATGGGCATTCTCATCTGTCGGCCGCCCATGGGTAGCCCACCGGGTATGGCCTATTCCAACAGTTGCCCCTGTATTATGCCGGGCTAAAGTTTTTTCCAGGTCAGCTACAG
>SLHT01000089.1 GCA_007136055.1 Syntrophomonadaceae bacterium | reverse complement strand
CTGCCTCACTAACCCGGTCAATAACCTGCTGGGGGTCTTCAGAATTGGAAGGAATATAATCTTTTATATTTAGCGCCAGGTAGTGACTGTGCAGACGGTTGATTTCAGCCCCGACAAGAATTGCCACACCGTGACGGACTGATTCTTCGGGCAGGCCGGCCAGGGTTTCATGATCGGCGATAATGACATAACTTAACCCTGCAGCGGCAGCATCAGCGGCAATTTCCGCAATGCTTCCGCTGCCGTCGGAGTAACAGCTGTGGACATGGATATTACCGGGGTAGGTATGCAAAAGTTTACCTACATCTTGGCCCGCACGACATCTTTAATCTTCATTAAGCGTGTTAATGCGCCCCGTTCACTCTCATCCAGTTTCATTTTTATGTATTTAATCGTCTCTTCGAGCTTGGGGATTAAAATATACTCGAGTGCATTAACCCGCCGGCGGGTTTTTTCAATTTCTTCAGCCAAAAGCTGAACCGACTTTTCAACTTCGGCCAACTCCATTAACTGGTCCAGGACGCCTGATAAAGTTTCAATCGAGCTGTCCAGCTCTGCAGATGTATCGACAAAACCGTAGGGATAGATGCTGCTTTTGCCTTCTCCGCCGGTATCTTCTTCAGCCCAATCAAATTTGGGAGCATATACACTCATGATGTTCTGCTGGCTTATTTCCAGGTTTAGTGTCTTTGTAGGATACATCAACGCTTCTTCGAGATTCTCTGCAGGCATAACCGCCCGGGCCAGCAGAAACTTGCCAAAAGCACCGGTTAGTTCTTCTTCCATGTGCTCGCGTAAATCTTTATTCTTACGAACCAGGATTAAAAACTGGCGGATTAATTCATCTCTTTTATCTTTAAGCAGTTTATGGCCCCGCTGCGCCATGGTCAGTCTTTTTTTCAGGCGGTTTAGCTCCATGCGGGTTGGATTGACCCGAATTTCCATGATCTAAACCTCCTCCTGCTCGGGTAAATATTTCTCGATATATTCGTCGCGAACTCTCTTCAATTCTACACGTGGCAGAAGCGCTAAGAGTTCCCAGCCAAGATTCAATGTTTCTTCAATGGTGCGGTCTTCAGCCTCACCCTGCACAACATAACGGCTTTCAAACTCATCGGCAAAATGCGAAAACTTCTTGTCTGCTTTGGAAAGAGCAGCTTCACCGAGAATGGCAGCCAGTTCCTTGGCTTCTTTTCCACGGGCATAGGCGGCGTAAAGCTGGTTCATCGTATCTGCATGATCTTCCCTGGTTTGATCCGCTCCAATCCCCTTATCCTTGAGTCTGGAAAGAGATGGAAGCACGTCCATAGGGGGATAGAAACCTTTACGATGCAATTCCTGGCTTAGAATAATCTGACCTTCGGTAATATAACCGGTTAAGTCCGGAATGGGGTGGGTTTTATCGTTCTCGGGCATAGAGAGAATGGGAAGCTGGGTAATAGAACCAGCACGTCCCTGGATCCGTCCGGCCCGCTCATAAATACTGGAAAGGTCTGTGTAAAGGTAGCCCGGATAACCACGGCGGCCGGGAACCTCTTTACGGGCGGAAGATATTTCCCTTAGCGCTTCGGCATAGTTGGTCATATCCGTCAGAATAACCAGAACATGCATATCCTGTTCATAGGCCAGGTATTCAGCTGCCGTTAAAGCCATGCGGGGCGTGGCAATCCGCTCAATGGCAGGATCATCGGCCAGGTTAACAAAGAGAATGGAGCGCTCAATAGCTCCTGTTTTTCGGAAATCACTGATAAAAAAGTCTGCCTCTTCAAAGGTAATACCCATCGCCGCAAAAACAACGGCAAACTTGGTATCAGTTCCAAGCACCTTGGCCTGGCGGGCAATTTGCGCTGCCAGTCTGGAATGGGGCAGCCCGGAGCTTGAGAAAATAGGCAGTTTTTGCCCCCGGACCATCGTGTTCATGCCATCAATAGTAGAAACACCGGTTTGAATAAACTCAGACGGGTAGTCCCGGGCATAAGGGTTAATCGGAAACCCGTTAATATCAAGCCGCTTATCGGGAATAATACGCGGGCCCTGATCACGGGGGCTGCCCAAACCGCTGAAAACCCGGCCGAGCAGATCCATGGAAACAGGTAGTTCGATCGATTTCCCCTGAAAACGGACTTTAGCTGAGCCGATATTTAAGCCCGTTGAACCTTCAAAAATCTGAACCAGGGCTCGGTCACCGTCAACTTCCAAAACCTGCCCGCGCCTGATATCTCCTCCGGGCAGTTCAATTTCAGTTAGCTCGCCGTATTTAATGCCCTCCACTTGTTCTACCAGCATTAGCGGACCGGCAACATCGACAATTGTTTTATATTCTTTAAGCATCCTCATCTCCTCCTTCACCGGTTAATGAGGCTATCTGCTCTTTTATCTCGCGCTTGATCTCTTCGACTTCTTTTAATTCTTCTTCAGGCAGATACCTGACTCTAGCAATTTTTTCCCGCACAGACAGTGCAAACATGTCCTCCAGGTCAAGATCAATTTCTGCTTTTTTGATAACAGCCCCTGCTTCATGGTGAAACATTAAAATTATTTCCAGCATGCTGAACTGCTTCTGGATAGAGCTATAGGTGTCAATTTCGTGCATCGCATTCTGGTGCAGGAAATCTTCCCGCAGTGATTTGGCCGTTTCCAGGGTTAACCTTTCTCGCGCTGAGAGGGCGTCAACTCCCACCAGGCGTACGATTTCTTCTAATTCGGATTCTTCCTGCAGCAAACGCATAGCTTCTATGCGCATTTCATTCCACTGCGCACCAATTGTATCTTTGAAATAATCCGCAACATTTTCAAGATAGAGGGAGTAACTGAGCAGCCAGTTAATCGCCGGGAAGTGGCGGCGGTAAGCCAGGGAGGCATCCAGCCCCCAGAACACTTTTACTATCCGCAAAGTTGCCTGGGATACCGGCTCCGAAAGGTCCCCACCGGGAGGAGATACTGCGCCAACCAGCGTAAGGGCTCCTTCCCTTTCTTTTTCTTCACTGCTTTGACATATTGTCCGACCCGAACGCTCATAGAATTCAGCCAAACGGGTTCCGAGATAGGCCGGGTAACCCTCTTCCCCGGGCATCTCTTCAAGGCGGCCGGACATTTCACGCAAAGCTTCCGCCCAGCGTGAAGTTGAATCTGCCATTAAAGCAACACTGTAACCCATATCCCGGAAATATTCAGCTATAGTAATCCCGGTGTAAATAGACGCTTCGCGGGCTGCAACTGGCATGTTCGAAGTGTTGGCAATGAGCACAGTTCGTTTCATCAGCGGTTCGCCGGACTTGGGATCCTTTAATTCAGGGAATTCCAAAAGCACATCGGTCATCTCATTGCCGCGTTCACCACAGCCGATGTAAACCACTATTTCAGCATCAGCCCACTTGGCCAACTGGTGCTGGGTTACAGTCTTCCCGCTGCCGAAGGGCCCGGGTATGCAAGCTGTTCCTCCCTTGGCTACCGGAAAAAACGTGTCGATAATCCGCTGTCCGGTAATCATCGGAATATGCGGCCCTAATTTTTCCTTATAGGGACGCCCCACACGGATTGGCCAACGCTGCATCATCTTAATCTCGAACAATCCCTGGTCTGTTTCAATGGTAGCCACTACATCTGTGACTGTCGCTTGACCGCTTTTTATTTCCTTAATTGTCCCGGAAACGTATTTGGGCGGCACTAAAATACGGTGTTCAACCAGGGTTGTCTCCTGGACGGTTCCGATAATATCACCGGCCCGGACTTGATCGCCTTCTTTTACCTTTGGCACAAAGTCCCATTTACGCTCACGATTTAAAGGGTTGACCTCAACTCCGCGCGTAATATAATCGCCAACCTGCTCTTTAATTGAATCGAGAGGCCGCTGAACACCATCAAAAATCGCTTCAATCAAACCCGGACCCAACTCAACGCTTAACGGCTCACCGGTCAAATATACTGGCTCACCGGGCCCGATTCCACCGGTTTCCTCGTAAACCTGTATGGATGCCCGGTCACCGTGCAGCTCAATGACCTCACCCATCAGGCGGTTATCACTGACCCTGACCATATCAAACATCCGGGCATCACCCATTTGGTCTGCTACGACAAGGGGGCCGGAAACTTTTACAATCCTGCCAACATCCAAGTTATCAACCTTCTTTCCTGAAAAGAATATCTGCACCGATCGCTTTTTCTACATTACGCTTAATTTGCTTAATTCCTATGCCCAGGGTTCCCTTACTATTTGGAATTAAAACAATTGCCGGTAAATATCGCTTGTTTAATTCAGAGAGTACATCCTCTAAATCCCGGGCCAATTCTTCGGTTATAAATATCACCCCGTAATTATCTGAGACCAGTTTTTTTAAGGAGTTCAAAGCAGCTTCGCTGCTGGTTACCGGAAATGTTTCCACACCAATCGTTTTAAATCCAAGAATAGAATCCTTATCTCCAATTACGGCAATTTTATAGGTAGACATTACGTATTCGCTCCCTGATTGCTTCGGCAGGTAATTTGTTAATTTTACCGACCAAAACTATGCGGATATTTTTTACCTCAATTTCCTTCGCCCACAAATAACCGACCAGGGGCTCTAAGGCAAACGCCTTCCATTTCCCCTTTTTCAGATAGCCTGTTATATAATCATCAGTAAGCTTTTCAAAGCGGGAGGCAGTGCCTTTTTCCAACCATTCGCGTACCCCTTCATCAACAAGGCTTGCATACTCGCTCATATTGAGTGCAGTAATCACAGATTCAAGGGGTTCATCTATTAAGCTGATTAAGCGGTCAGCAGGCAGTGAACCCTGCGGCAATAGCACTTTTTTTAAGAATTCGCGATCGAGGCCCATTCGTTTAACCCGAACCAGTGTTTTCAGATTTGTTAAATCTATCTGCCTGACAAATAAGCCTTCAAGAAATATTGAGTTGTGTTCCCTGGCGAAAATGATCAGCTGCTTATATAGAACCTGGTCCAAAATTAAATCAATAACCTGGGGATCGCGATTAACTAAAAAATCTTCATTGATGCTTTCTGCAGCCTGGCGAAGTTCGCCCGGTAAATCCCGGTAATCATCTTCACTTACTGCAAATTCAAGCTTATTAAGATCCACTGAACCGACAGGAAAGAAGAGATCCGTTTTGACTCCCAGGTATTTAGCTTTAAATAGAACTTTCAAGTTATGCACATCATAGCGCAGGGTCAGGGGGGCGATCATTTCAGGCCTGGGGCTGATATCCCTGATCAGCTCAAAGCTGTTTTTTAACTCTGCCGAAAGCATATATTCAAAATCATGGACATCATCCAATTCGGTCACTGCAGCGGCATAGTCTGATTCGGTAAGCACTTTTAATGCTTCTTCCCCGGAAGCAGCATCAATCATACGTTCAAAACGGCCCTGATCGAGCAAACGTGTTTCCAGCGCACGAACGCGACCAACCGAGTATGCATAGATAGTATCATCAATGGGCATTAGTTTTTTGCTCTCCTTTCCTGGAGGAAAGCTTCCCTTTATTTAAAGAGTGTAGTGGCCACTTCAGTCTCCAGTTGATCTCTTTTCTCCTCCAGCAGCGATTCAAATGAACAGTTCATTTCCACCCCGCCGGCCTGAAGAATGAATCCACCTTTAATATCCCTGGTTTCCTGTGAAAGTTTAAGGTTTCCTTCCTTGCCCTTATTGGCCAGGGCTTTATTTACATCTTGCCAATAATGATCTGATATTCTCTCCAAATCACGGGCAGAGAAAATAACAGTTTCCGTACCGGTTTCTACAAGATTAAGAAGCATCTCGCGGATGGATTCCAGATATGACTTTTCATCCCTGGCTGTTAACTGATCCAGGGACTTTTGAAAAGCCTCGCCAATCATTTCCTGCTTGGCGGCAAGCAATTCTTTACGCGCTTCGAGCTGAGCGACCCCAAGTATCCTTCTTTTTTGCTCTTCAGCATCTTTACCGGCCTGAGCAAGGATCTCCTCTTTTTTACGCGCCGCTTTTTGTTTGGCTTCATCTCGAACAGCTTTGGCTTTTTCAGCAGCTTCTGCTTTTATTGATTCTGCTTTTGCCTGTGCATCATCGAGGATGCGCTGAGTAATTCTTTCCGCTCCTTCTTTCATAACCTTCACTCCTTTATGCCGGTATATCTTATACGTCTATACCAAAGAGCAGTAAGATTGTAGCAAGCAGAGCCAGAACCGCATAAGTTTCAACCATTACCGCGTAAACAATACCCTTACCCAGTTCTTCAGGCCTCTTGGCTACCAGGCCTACAGCAGCCCCGGAAACCCTGCCCTGGTAAATCCCGGATACTAAACCAACTATGGCAATGGGTATAGAAGCCATGAAGAAAGCATATCCCGTTGCAACTTCCAACTCCAACATCGGTGCATCACCGATTACTCCAACTTCCTGCATAATTAAAAACCCGGCCAGCAATCCATAAATGCCCTGGGTCCCGGGTAAGGCCTGGAGGAGCAGTGTTTGCCCAAACTTGTCGGGATCCTCGGTTACCAGGCCGGCAGCACTTTGGCCGACTATTCCTACCCCGATCGCCGAACCGATACCGGCAAGGCCTACTGCAAATGCAGCCCCCATAAGTGCTATTTCAGTACCTGTCATTTTAAAAGCCTCCCTTTTTGTTCAATCAAAGTTATATAGGTTTATACTTATTAATATGATAGTTTATCCTTATTCAGGCTCAACCACATCAACGTAGCTGGCGCTTTTCCCAAAAGGCTTAAATGGCTTGCCGCCGCCTTCAAAAAATTTACCGAAAAACTCCACGTACTGCAAACGGCTGGTATGAACATATGAACTCAAGGTACTAATCACGATGTTAAAGGAGTGCCCCCCAAGCAAAACCACACTCAATACAGCGGTACCGACAATGCCACCTCCAATCATCTCTCCCATGGAATTTATGGCAACAGCTATAACTCCGGTAGCCAGGCCGAGGGCGAGTAGTCGCGAATAAGAGAGGACATCGCTCAGGTAACCGGTAATGTTATAGAGGCTGAGCACACCGCTTAAAAATTTCAGGATTATCCCACTTTGACTGCGTCCCTGGGTCAGGATCAACCCGGCACCTCCCGCAATAGCCATGCTCCTGGCCACTGCTTCAAGACCGGGAATCAGGAGCAAGATCAAACCGTTTAAGAAAATAAACCAGAATCCCTGGTCAAACAAAGCACTCAGGGGCTTACCGGCCTTGATATTACGATAAGCCTGCACACCCATCCCGAAGTAAATATGTACCAGGCCGATACCAAAGCAATAATAGAGCATCTGCATCGGTTCATCAAGAGGATCGAACCAGAGGGGTGGAACTTTAATCAAATCACCAAAATAACCTCCGAAGAGGACACCGAAGATTAGCGATGAAATGCCCCCTAATAATAGCAGCTTAAGGAGCTGCTGTCCGCTTTGCCCGATCTTTAACTGGCGGGACAGATATACAGCAAGAAGGCCAAGCAGGATCCCGTAGCCGGCATCACCAAGGCAAATACCAAAAAATATGAAGAAAAACGGAGCCATCAACGGTGTCGGGTCAACCTCCCGCCTCTGTGGTGTACTGAAAAGCTTGGTTACCACTTCATAGGCATCGGCAGGTCCTTTATTATGCAGCAGTACCGGAACATTTTCTCTCGCTTCGGGATCTCTTGATACCAGCACTGCTGTTTCAGCCTTTTCATGCACAGCCTTTTCCAGATCACCTAAAACTGGAACCGGCACCCATCCTTCGAGTAAAAAACTGTTTTCCGTTCGAGCCAAATTTGATACTGCTTCATGCTTCATAAATTCGTTATCTATGTAATCATAACAGGCCATTAACATTGGCCGGTTCTCCAGCAGTGTTTCAATCTCGGCCAGGACAGAAGTTCTTTCTTCCCTCAGAGTATCCAATTTTTTAAATAATGATTCAATGTTTTGAGCTGCCGTCCCGGAAAAGTTTGGGAAAGTAACCGTCGTAACAGTTTTTTCTTTAAAAAGCTCTGCCATGGCCGGCCTTTCTTCAGCCAGACCGGCAAAATAGAAGTAGGCAAACTCGTTATCAGTAGATACTTCTTCGAGGTAATGGAGGGAAAGCTTCCCTGGCATAGCCTCTTTTAGGGATAACAAATTCTCCAGGGGAATAGTATAAAAACCCATTGCAGCATAGCTGCCATCCTTAACAAGCTCCAGGGGCAAATCAAGGGTTTCCCAGGGCTTTAGTTCTGCAATCAGGTTACGAGACTGGGTTTCTTGATTACGAAGTCGGGCCAGCCTGTCCTCCACTTTGCGACAGGCATCATAAATTTCGCTCGCCCTGTCAAGATAATTGACGTAATCAGCAAACTGTTCTTTGCTCAATTCCAGCTTGCCACCGGTAAACTGCTGGATAAAACTTTTCTTGATTGGATAATAACGCTGGAAAAAATCCAGACAATAGCGAATATCACTGCGCGTGGCATCTATTTGAGAAATGCTTTCAGGAGGCTGATCGGGTTCTGCAAGGGTCTGAAACTCCTCCCAGCTTTCGCCGGATTTCACATCAATCATTTCTACACTACCCAGGTTATGGAGGAGGTTAAATATATTTTCTCTTTCCTCCCGGTGCCCCAGCAGGAAAACTTTTTTCATCTCAATTATCGGCATTAGTTTTCACAACCTTATCGGTAAGCAATGCTACTGCCTCCTGCATGCGCCCGGCTGCACTTTTCCTGAGCCGCCCTATTTCAGCACGGCGCTCCTCAGTAAGCGGCTCGGCTTCTGCCCTGGCTTCTTTTTCGGCTTTTTCAATTAATCCTTTGCCCTCTTTTCCAGCCTCGGCAATTGTTTCCTGCTGAATCGACTTTGCATCAGACTCAGCATCCTTTTGAATCCTGCGGGCTTCCTGCTGAGCTTCCCTGACAATCGATTCTGCCTTGCTTTCAGATTCTTTAATTGACTTGACCAGTTCTACAGTCAACAAACATCACCACCTGTATCTTTATACTGCACTGAGAAGTAAGAACCTGCTGCCAGCATATATTCTGACAATTTAAACATATCGCGCCCATCAGACAGTAGTAATTATACTATAAAAGTAACCCTGATTCCAGCTTCGGAAAAAATATCTTTTGCCAAATCATCAGGGTAGTTTCCTTCTAAAACAATTAAACTAACTTCTGCATTAACCAGCATTTTCGCGCATACTGCACAGGGATAGTGGGTGCAGTATAAAACCGAGTTTTTAATAGCCACCCCGTGAATTGCAGCCTGAATGATGGCGTTTTGTTCAGCATGCAGGCCGCGACAAAGCTCGTGCCTTTCACCCGAGGGAACTTGTAAATCCTCCCTCAGGCAGCCTACTTCCCTGCAGTGTCTAAGTCCGCTGGGAGTGCCGTTATACCCCGTGGAGAGGATTCTTTTATTATAAACCATGAGGGCTCCTACCTGCCGTCTCAGGCAGGTAGAACGGGTAGCAACGACGGATGCTATCTGCATAAAATAATGATCCCAGTCAGGACGCTCCATTAACAGGCCACCTCTCTTTGATCAGGCTGTTCCGAAAAGACGGTCGCCGGCATCTCCCAGGCCGGGAACGATATACGCTTTTTCATTTAACTTCTCATCAATTGATGCCAGGTAGATTTTTACATCAGGATGGCTCTGTGTAATTGCTTTAATCCCCTCGGGAGCGGCAATTAAACTGAGCAGCCGAATGTTTTGCACGCCAGCCTGTTTGAGCAGGGTCAGGGCGTGCACAGCAGACCCGCCGGTAGCCAGCATCGGTTCTAGTAAAAAGCAGTCCACGTTGTTAATATCAGGCGGCAGGTTGTTATAATATTCAACGGGGACATGGGTATCATGGTCGCGGTATAAGCCGATATGGCCTGCCCGGGCATAGGGAAACAGTTTCAGGGCTCCGGGAACCATGCCCAAACCGGCCCTGAGCACGGCAACAAATACCGGCTCCGCTGAGCTGATCAGTTTTCCCGTACAGGGGCCTACCGGTGTAACGATCTCTTCTTCTTTAGTGGCCATATCACGAACCGCTTCATAAAGCAGGAGCGCCGTAATATCTTCTACAAGATCGCGAAACTGCCAGGTTTCAGTCTCAACCCGGCGGCACTGGGTCAATTTGTGTTGAACCAGTGGATGATCGACAACAACTACCTGTTCCACATTATCTCAACTCCTATTTTTAAGATTAATAAGCAGGGTATTCAGAGCACATACTATCTACCTGCTGTTTAATTCTCGCCAAAGACCCGCCGTTGTTGCGACCGGCTATTGCCTGCTCGATCAGATCAGCAATTTCACGCATTTGTGGTGGTTTCATGCCCCGGGAAGTGAGAGTTGGCGAACCCAGCCTGATCCCGCTGGGGTTATTGGCGCCTTTGGGGTCAAAAGGAATCACGTTTTTATTAACGATTATACCTGCTCGTTCAAGCAGCTTTTCAGCTTCCATTCCCGAAATCTTTTTGTTACGTAAGTCAACCAGAACCAAATGAGTATCGGTGCCACCTGTCACAAGTGAAAAACCCAGGTCGATTAGAGCTTCGGAAAGAGCAGAGGCATTGGCCAGGACATTTTTCTGGTAGGCTGCATAGCTTGGCAGTTGGGCTTCTTTAAAAGCAACTGCCTTGGCGGCAATAATATGCATTAATGGGCCTCCCTGCAAACCCGGGAAAACAGCCTTGTCAATTGACACGGCAAACTTCTGCCGGGAAAATATGACACCGCCACGGGGACCGCGAAAAGTTTTATGAGTAGTGGCAGTAACAATATCTGAACATAAAACCGGATTGGGATGCACTCCGGCAGCAACCAACCCGGCTGTATGAGCCATATCTACTAAAAAGACAGCCCCTATTTCCCGGGCAATATTGGCAAACCCATCGTAGTCAATAAGGCGCGGGTAAGAACTGGCCCCGGCAATGATCAATTTTGGCCTGATCTCGCGTGCTGTTTTTCTTACCTCTTCAAGGTTAAGGAGGCATGAGTCGGGCTCGACCTTATAGCTGAAGGACTGGTAGTAACGTCCGGAAATATTTACTTTGCTTCCGTGAGTCAGGTGTCCGCCGTGACTGAGATCCATCCCCAGGATACGATCTCCCGGCTTGAGCACAGCCAGAAAAACTGCCATATTGGCCGAAGTTCCTGAATGGGGTTGAACATTGACATGTTCTGCTTTATAAATCTGCCTGGCTCTTTCACAGGCCAGGCTTTCAGCTTGATCCACATAAGTGCAGCCTCCATAATAACGCGAGCCTGGATAACCCTCCGCATACTTATTGGTTAAAACCGAACCCTGGGCCTCGAGAACAGCCCTGCTAACCAGGTTTTCCGATGCAATCATAATCAAGTTTTCCTGCTGCCTTTTCTGTTCAGCTGCTATGGTAGTATATACTTCCGGATCCACCGCCTGCAGCGGGTTGCGATTTAATTCGTTGTTTATCATACTCATCTGTTTTGTCCAACTCCATTACTTGTTCTCTATTGCAATAATTTTCTCCAGACGCCGGTTATGCCTGCCCCCTTCAAATGATGCAGTTAAAAAAGTCTCTGCTATATCAACGGCGAGGCCCTGACCGGTCACCCGAGAGCCCATAGTTAAAACATTGGCATTGTTATGTTCCCGGGCACAGCGGGCGCTGTAGGCTTCGCCACAGAGGGCAGCCCTGATTCCTTTATACTTATTAGCAGCTATAGACATCCCAATTCCCGTTCCACAAATTAATATGCCGCAATCATACTCCCCGGACAGCACTGCTTTAACCACTAAAGCAACAATGTCGGGATAATCAACGCTTTCTTCAGATAATACGCCAAAATCCTTGCAAGAACGCCTGGTTGTATTAAGGTGCCCGATTATACTTTCTTTGAGTAAATATCCGGCGTGGTCATTCCCCAGGGCCACTTTCATCCTGCGAGCCCTCCTTTAATTTCAAAGTAACCTTCTTTATACAGGCACGTATATCCTCTAAAACCTGGTAATATTTTTCCGGCCCATAGCCGGCGGGATCTACCAAATCGACACCGTCCTCAGTCAGATCAGCAAACTCCTTAAGCAAAAAGGTTTTATTGGCTGCTCTTGGAAAGCGGGCCAGCAGCTCGCGCTTATGGTCTCTTGTCATAACCAAGACTATATCAGAATCATCGATCAGGTCATAGTCAAGCGGCCTTGCAAGGTGCTTGTTAAGTTCCGGGTTATTGGTGCTAAAATATTTCCTAACAGGCTCCGAGGCTTTCTCACCTGCTATTGCAGATAATCCGGCCGATGATACCTCAACAT
>SLHT01000033.1 GCA_007136055.1 Syntrophomonadaceae bacterium | reverse complement strand
TTTAGACCGCCACTCCCTCTCCCTGAACTTAAACTCATTAACAGATTTTAAGATTTCATTTAACTTATCAACGGCTGACAGATCAGTCCTGCTAATAATAGTTTTCATTATGCTTACAGCCTTGTCTGTATAACCCCTGGCTATCGCAACAATAACATCTTCCTTTGATTTAAAATAGTGATAAAATGCACCTTTGGAAACACCCAAATGGTCAATAATGTCTTGAATAGTTGTATTTTCATAGCCTTTTTCATAGAATAGCTCAAGGGCTGTTTGCAAAAATTCCAATTTCCTATTATCGCTTCTAACTGTATCAGGTATGATTGCCGCCTCCATTGTTATTACCTTGTTGACATACCAACCGTCGGTAGGTATAATACAACATATTTTTTCCCGTGTCAACAGCTCTGGAAAAATAACGTAATGTTTTATTATATTCTCGACGAAAAGCCTATTGACCATCTGGCATCAAGATCAAACTTCCGACGACATGCCTTGTGCTATGAAATCCTTATTGGAATCTATAAAATTTCGTCGATTATGGGAAAACAACTGGCTTTCAATGTAACCTTCAGATCTCCTGATTTTGAGCAAATAGCTTTTTTGAACGGTGATTCAACAGAAAGATACCGCCGACCAAGAACAGTCCGATGAGATCCCAGATCCAGCCAACATCTATAAGCATTAACGAACCGACAAACAGTAAGACCCGATAACAGTAAGAAAGCTCACGCACAAAGTATCCCTGCATCGCCGCCCCAAGGCCTGTGCAGCCTAGCAAGGCGGTTGCAAAAGCAATAATTATCTCGCTTGAATTCCCCTGCAGTAATAGTGAAGCCCCATAAACAAAGCAAACAGGCAAAATATAAAGAGCCAGACCCAGCTTGAAAGCTTCCAAGGAGACAAGCAGGGGTGGTGTGTCGGATCTGTCTTCTACAGCGTAAGAGGCCAAACCAAGCGGCGGAGTAATATCTGAGGCAGCGGCAAAATAGAGGATTAGCAAGTGAGTAGCTAACAGCGGAGTCCCCATAAAAACTAGCGCCGGGGCGGCAAGAGTGGCCAGAAGCATATACTTTGCAACGGTCGGTATTCCCATACCGAAGAATAAAGACACGCCCAGGGTAATTGCAAGTGCAACAGGCAAGCTACCACTGCTCCACATATCGATCATGACGATAAAATTCAGGCTAAGGCCGGTCATCATCAATATGCTAATCATGATTGCGGCTACCGCAAGGGCAGCAACTATCTCAACTGCTTTCTTCATTCCGGAAAGAAGAGCCTCAAGTATTTTTTTCAAACCCATCCGCATATCCGCCTTAAACCAGCTCAGGGCAATTATTAAAAGTAAAGATACGAAAACTGCGCGCGGCGGCGAAAAACCAAGGATTAGCAAGGCAACCAGAAACACCAGCGGAGTAAAAATTATTACAGCTCTGATAATCACTTTGGAAAACTCCGGCCGCTCTTCTTGCGTAACCGGGGGTATACCATCCTTTAAAGCGCGAAAATGAACCATGAAATACAGGGTGATAAAATATAATATTGCCGGCACCAGAGCTGCTAAGATTACTTTTTCGTAAGGAACTCCAATATAATCGGCAATAACAAAGGCCGCTACACCCATTACCGGCGGTAAAATCTGACCCCCGGCTGATGCCACCACTTCCACGCCTCCGGCAAAAGCCGGATTGTACCCGTAGTTTTTCATCAAAGGCACAGTTACCGAACCAGTGTTTGTCACATTAGCCGTCGAACTGCCGGTAAACGAACCGACTAAACCGCTGAATAAAAGACTCGGCCTTCGGGGAGCACCTGTAAAATAACCATTCATAAGCAGGGAAAGATCTTGGAATAATAAACCGGCATCGGCCTTTTGCAGGAATGAACCGAGGATGACAAAAGGGACAAGTCGCAAAGATAGACTAAGCAAATATGCAAAAATAACGTTTGCGTTCAGGTAAAGATGAGAAATGATTTGTGTTGCGTGATAACCCTGGTGTTTAAGCAATCCCGGCATGGCTTGTCCGAATAAGGCGTAAGCCAGGAAAACAACTGCAAAAACTACAAGCGGCACACCGGCGGTGCGCCGGCCACCCTCCAAAACCAGGAGTATAAATAGCGCTCCTAAGACCAAATCGGTAATTACCGGAGCCTCCAATCGGCTTATAATTACATCGTAATTAAAAAGCACGTACGTTCCGACCGCAATACAACCAAGCGTGCAGGCCAGATCAATTGCGGTCGGCCTGTCGCGGCGCGAATTTTTCAAGGCGGGAAAGTAAATGAAGACCAGCACGGCTATTAGCATCCAGTGTATGTAGCGAAAGATAAAGTAAGGAAGTCCGAAATTCGGAACATCAATAAAATGATATAAGGCAACGGCAACTGTAATGATGACCCCAAAGATATGCCACCATCCACTTAACTCACGATACTTGTAGCTGATAGGCTCTTCCATCTGCAGACCTTTTTTAATCTCAATCATTTTCAAATCTCCCTTACATTTTTATGAACCGCGTCATGGCCCAACCTTTTAATCGCAGCAATTATCAATTTACATCTAATATGCGTAATCATCCCGGGGTGACGTAAGAGAGTTGATATCTAACGTTTCTTGTAAAGCTATTGCTTCATGAGAGACATCATAAGGAATTGCCAGGCTGCACACCCGGAACCAAAATCTTTTCCAATCCATCAATTACGCATTTCAATCTTCCCATTGGTGCTGTAGCCTCTCATAATGCTTCCTCACGGTAATGCTTTCCCACATCTTGATCCATGGATCAACTTGATATTTGGGTGGATATATGAGGCCGTAGTTAGGAACATCTTGAAGCGTAATCCCGGATTCCAACAGCTGGATAAGACGTTGCTGCCGTTCTTCGATAATATTTATGAAGCGGTCGATTCTTTTCAGGAATTGACTACGCGAAAATATCCCTTCTTGATGCCCGGTAATAAAATGATCGGCATCCAACCGGGCGACCCGCTTTGCTGACCGGATAAATGAATCAATATCTCCGTCGCTGCCGGCATACCAGGGGCCAAAGTAAGTAAGGTCGATATCGCCAGTATAGACAATCCCTTCATCAGGGAAGTAGGGACAACAAAAACCTTGCGTATGGCCGGGAGCATGGACCATTATCACCTTAACCTTTCCGATAAACCACTCCTGGCCATATTCATATTCTCCTGCTTTAGTGC
>SLHT01000126.1 GCA_007136055.1 Syntrophomonadaceae bacterium | reverse complement strand
CAGTAATTAATCAAGAATGCTGTCCTGTAGATTCAACAGGACAGCATTCTTGATTAATTATAATTTAACTTAACTGCTCGATAAACCCTGCCAGATCTTGCAGACTTCCGCGGTAGTCGCAGACGGGCTCTTCTTCACCTCTTTGGAGAATGAAATCTTCAACCAGAAAGGTAACCATCCCGGCTTTTGAAGCGCTGAGATCTTCTACGGTATCATTGCCGGCCATAAGGCACTGCTCAGGTGCAAACCCGGTTTTTCGGGCAATTTCCAAGTAGTATTCCTTTTTTGGCTTACAAAAGTGCATATTTTCCATGGTTGTAATTAACTGAAAATCTTTTTCGTCCAGACCGCTCCAGGCCAGGCGCTGCTGTATTGGCGCAGCAGGGAAGATTGGGTTTGTAGCTAAAATTAAAGCCAGGTTTTTACTTTTTGCTGCTTCCACAACCGGCCGGGAATAAGGGTGTTTCCTGCCCCAGCAGCTTAAGTGCGCAAAGTCACGGCGGTAAAAATCATCGATAATCGGCTTGATCAGATCATAGTATTGATTTGTGCGCCGGCAAAACTCTTCGTAGAAAACTATTTCATTTATTTTGGTGGGGTCTTCATTGGCTACCATGACCCTGGTTGCCCCGAAAAGATGCCTGGCGAAATCTTCCTGCTTAATGTAACCGTTAAACTTTTTCGCAAGGGCTTCGATATACGCTGCAATGAACTGGTCTATTTGTAGATCGAGCAGGGTTCCGTCTAAATCAAGCAGAAGCGCTTTATAGCTGTTTTCTTTATTGTTCATATTCCTGTTCGCTTAATAAGTCTTCGGTCGTGTTTATTAGTTCCTCGTCGTAGATTTCCTTGTTGGCGTCGCTGATTATTTTTTGAATGTCCTGTAACATGACCGATACTTTGTATTCTGCATTCAGAAGCCGCTTGATGAGCGTATTCATGTTTACTACATCAAATAATTTTTCGAGTTTTTCTTTTTGTTCCTGGGAAACTTCTACACCTGAGAGCTGTTGTTTATGAATGCTAAACTGTTCCTTGCGGAAGTCAAGAAGCATTTCTTTTGCAGAAATGTCGGCTTTAACTGCCTCTTGGGCTTCTTTCATTTCTTTAAATTCGGGTGATTCACGCAAAGCCTTGGCTAGAGCGTGTGCTGCATCGTAAGGATTCATAACAATAACACTCCTTATTATTATTACTATAAATGATTATATAGCTTATGAGATGGTTTGTGCAACACTTTCTTGCAGAAAATCAAATATATTAAATATTCTGGTAAACTGCGACCCTATTATGGTTACCTGCCGGAATTATCCTTTCAGTTAATACAATGATTTTATCTGCTGCGAATTCCGGGTTTTCTGCATCAACAATTCCATCAAATTGCGAGTACTCATGCTTCGAGTCGTTGTAAAGAAGGTCGTAGTAATCGGTACACATAATTCTGGCGATGTTGCGGTAATCGCCTTTATTAAGCATAAGATGCAATTGTTCGGTTTTCTTATTGCCCAACCGCTTTCTTAAAGACTCCAGGGCTGCTTTTAGTTCTTGCCGCAAATGATCATTTATAACTGTGGGAATATATGTTTCTATAATACGGTTGACCCTGGTTTCCAGCGGGGCTGTCAAAAGAATCTGATAGCCGCAATCCATTGCCTTAGTCAGGAAAAGTGGCAGGTATATATCGCCGATTCTGCGGCCTTCACCTTCAATGAATAAAAATTCTTTACCAGAAAAACGGTCCAGTTCCTGCAGAAGCAGGGCATCGAAGTCTTTTTGAGAGCGTTTGCCATAAAGGCCTATCGTGCCGAAGACGGAACCACGGTGATTGGCCAGGCCTTCAAGGTCAATAATGGGGTATCCTCTTTCCGCCAATATTTTAAGCACAGCTGTTTTGCCGACCCCGGTTAATCCATGCAGGACAAAGAGCTTGCTGTTTAAAACGTAGGAGGCCAGTTTTTTGTTGATATAGCTGCGGTAAGCTTTATATCCTTTTTTCAGCCTCAGAGCAGTGATTCCTGTAAGCCTCAGGACTTCATAGAGGCTTAAACTGCGCATGCCACCTTGTCGGCAGTAAAGAAGGGGAGTCTTCGTGCCGCTGGTTTTAACAATCTTATCAACAAGGCTGGTTAGTTTAGGCGCTACAATTTCCAGGGCTGCCCGGCGGGCTTCGGTTTCCCCGAGTTGATGAAATATTATTCCCACCTGGCGGTGTTCCCGATTATCAAACAGGGGTATATTAACCGCACCCGGAATAGAAGCCTCTTTGTATTCATCGGGTGAGCGGACATCAATAAACAACAGGTCTGAACGCTCAAGCGCTTCCCCAATCTCAATTTCCATTGTTAACACTCTTTTCCTTGAATCTCTAATTCAATTATAGCTTAACAACGGCGCTGTGTAAAAATATTTCTCTTCAAAAAGGTAAAGGGGCATCTTTTATCGAAGTAAATACTACTAACACAGAAGGGCAATCCTTTTGATTGCTTCAGATGGCTGTGTTATAATATCGGGCAGGAGGAATTTAAATGTCTGCAGATTGCATTTTTTGCAAGATTATTAACCGGGAACTTGATGCGGATATAGTATATGAAGACGAAAAAGTCGTTGCTTTTAAAGATATAAACCCGGCTGCTCCCGTTCATATACTGATCGTCCCGCACAAGCATATCCCGACTCTGCTGGATCTTGAAACCGACGACGAAGCTTTAATCGGCCACATGCATTCGGTAGCGAATCAGGTAGCCAGGGATTTTAAAGTGGACAAGAAAGGTTACCGGGTGGTTATCAATTGTGGCGCCGATGCAGGCCAGATCGTTTTTCACCTTCACCTCCACCTCCTGGGAGGAAGACCTTTGTTGCAAGCCATAGCCAAGGGTAAAGATGCCTAGATTATTTTGTTATGCCCTCAGGCAGCGGTTTTTAGGAGAGGGGGGAAAATTATGACTGAAGTAAAAATCGGTAAAAATGAGAACCTTGATAAGGCTCTGAAGAGGTTTAAAAAACAGTGCGCTCGTGCCGGCGTTTTATCCGAGGCCCGGCGGCGTGAGCATTATGAGAAGCCGAGCGTACGTCGCAAGAAAAAAGCTGATGCTGCGCGCAAACGGCGCCGCTAAGCTTAATCCGACGGGGGTGCGCTTCTTATGGCTGAGAGCACATTAGCAGAGAAACTGTTAACTGATCAAAAAGAAGCGATGAAGGCTAAAGAACCTTTTCGCCTCTCGGCAATTCGCATTCTGCGGGCTGAGCTGCAAAACGGCGCTATTGCGAAAAACGCCCCTCTTGATCCTAAAGAAGAGCTGGACATTTTGACCCGTGAAGTAAAAAAGAGAAAAGACGCTTTAACAGATTATGAAAAGTCTGGACGTCAGGATCTTGTTAATGACCTGAAAAAAGAGATAGAGATCTTGAGTAAATATCTTCCTGAACAGCTTTCCGATGAAGATTTGGCGGAAATGGTTTGTGAGGCTATAACTGAAAGTGGGGCAGAATCAAAACGTGAAGTGGGAAAAGTGATGAGTCTGCTCATGTCTCGTGTTAAGGGAAAAGCCGATGGCGGCAAATTGCGACAACTTGTCGAAAATAATCTGAAATGAAAGTCCGGCCTGCAAGGCTGGGCTTTTATATAAGGGGAGCCCCGGATTGCCATTTTATAAACGTCTGTATATATGGATAATCTGCCTGGTTGGCGGAATGGTTCTTGTCATCCCAATCGGTGAAGGAACAACTGATAGCCGGTCTGTTGCAGTAATTAAGATCGAGGGGACTATTGACCCCGGTACGAGCAGTTATGTTGCCTATGCTTTTAACGAGGCAGAAAGCATTAATGCTGCAGCAGTGATTATTGAATTTGACACGCCGGGCGGCTATATTAATGCTGCAGAAACTCTCAGGCGTCTGATGGATGATTACAACAAACCGATTTATGCTTTTGTCCGTCCCAATGCAATTTCGGCAGGCGCTTACCTGGCCCTGGCTGCTGATGGGATATACATGGTGGCGGGCAGCACAATTGGCGCTGCCGAGCCACGTTTACTGGGGATGGGTGAAGTTGATGAAAAATCCCTTTCATTTTGGGAAAAAGAGATGGCTGGTATGGCTGAGCGGGGTGGAAGGGATCCGCAAATAGCTTCAGCCATGGTGCGCCGGGATATTGCCATTGATGGTCTCGTTGAAGAAGGCGTTTTATTGACCCTTACAGCCCGGGAAGCTATTGAGGTCGGTTACTGCGAAGGGATCGTAGCAGACATTGCCGAGTTATTACAAATGGTCGAGATGGCAGAAGCTGAACTGCACTATTTTGATGCGCGGGCTACCGATACTCTTGTCAGCTGGACCACTAATCCATTTGTGGGCACACTGTTGTTGATGATCGGCATCGGTGGCCTCGTTCTCGAGGTGCTCAGCGCCGGTTTCGGTGCGGCCGGTATCCTCAGTATGGCTGCTTTTGCTCTTTACTTTGGAGGCAATATCGCTGCCGGTATGGCTGAATATTGGGTCTTAATCCTGTTTGTTTTCGGCATTGCCCTTATACTGGTAGAGGCATTTATGCCCGGTTTAGGTGTCTTCGGTGTCGCAGGTTTAATTTCTACTCTGGCATCTATTGTTCTGGCAGCTGTTTCAGTACAGACCGGGATGGTCATGCTGCTCATAGCCATGGTTCTTTCCGCACTATTTGCGGTTTTTACCTTTCGCTACTTTTCCCGGCGCGGGGCCCTTCGTCATATAATCCTTTCTGAGCAAGAAACTGCTGATTTAGGTTATGTAGCACCTCTTGATCAAAAAGATCTGGCTGGTAAAGAAGGCATGGCTGCTACTTCTCTGCGTCCTTCAGGAGCGGCAATAATTGATGGTCGGCGTGTTGATGTGGTCAGTGAAGGTTCATTTATCCCCGAAGGTGAAAAGCTTATCGTTGACAGGGTAGAAGGTGTCAGGGTTATCGTCCGTCGTTCTGAGCCTGAATGATGTTGGAGTTTTTCCGAACATGGTAAAGAGTATCCGGATCAGCTTAAGTAAAAGAATTCTGTCACAAATTGAGGAGGTTCTAAAATGGAAGATATTATTATTCCCCTGCTTTTTATTGCGTTAATAATTATTTTTATTGCCGTTGTTTTTAGTTTTATCCCCATTGGCCTGTGGATTTCAGCCCTGGCCGCCAGGGTTCCGGTTGGTATTTTTGCCCTGATTGGAATGCGCCTGCGGCGTGTTCAACCGGTAAAAATAGTTGCTCCGCTTATAAAGGCAACTAAAGCAGGTCTTGATTTAAATGTAAATAAGCTGGAAGGACATTTTTTGGCCGGAGGTAATGTTGACCGGGTAGTGAATGCCCTGATTGCCGCCCAACGAGCTGAAATACCGCTGCTCTTCGAAAGAGCAGCTGCCATTGATCTGGCGGGACGTGATGTTTTGCAGGCTGTTCAGATGAGTGTTAATCCAAAAGTTATCGAGACACCAGTGGTGGCGGCTGTGGCCAAAGACGGAATTGAAGTTAAAGCGCGGGCAAAAGTTACTGTGCGGGCCAATATTGACCGTTTGGTAGGAGGCGCCGGTGAAGAAACAATTATCGCCAGGGTTGGTGAAGGAATTGTAACAACGATCGGTTCTTCGGATAACCACAAGGTTGTTCTCGAAAATCCTGATCGTATTTCTAATACTGTGCTCAAAAAGGGCCTTGATTCCGGGACTGCGTACGAGATTTTATCAATTGATGTTGCTGATGTTGATGTAGGTAAAAATATTGGCGCCCAACTGCAGACAGATCAGGCTGAAGCAGATAAGCGTATTGCCCAGGCCAAAGCTGAGGAAAGGCGGGCAATGGCTGTTGCTAAAGAACAGGAAATGATAGCTTCTGTTCAGGAAATGAGAGCTAAAGTTACCGAAGCCGAAGCGGAAGTTCCGCGGGCTATGTCCCAGGCATTACGTGAAGGTAATCTTGGTGTAATGGATTATTACCAGTTAAAAAATGTCATGGCCGATACTGACATGCGCCAGAATATCAGCAAGCTGGGCCAGGAGAGCCAGCAAGAAGATGAAAATAAATAAGCAGGAGGCTTCCAGTTATGGAAGGCATTGTTACTTTAATAATCATTATTATTGTATTTAACATTTTCAACTTTCTGGCCAGGTCTATCAGGGGAGGCCGGCAGGTAGAGCAGCAAAAAGTTCCGGTCGGCATTGACGATATGCCGCCAAAAGAATCTGTCCGTCTTTGGAAAGATGATGATGATGTTTATTCCCGTTCTGTTTCACCGGGTGATAGTGACATTTACGATGCCGGGGCCCATTACGATGGCCGGCATGGCCAGGACCACGGGGCTCCCGAAACAGAAAAGGCTGATAAAAACGAGGCATTTAAACAGGTGGTCCGGAGGACGTCCCGTCCCGCGTCACAAGAGATCGGACAGCATTCTGGAATATCTTCAAACCTCTATCAGGTTTTGACTCAAAAAGAACCCCTGGTGGCGGCATTCATCTTTCATGAAATAATTGACCCCCCACTCGCTCTGCGCCGAAAGCGCTAAAAAGCTCTCGTTTCTTGATCAAGCAACAAGTTAAGTTTATAATTCTTGTTGCCGAGCCGTATATATCTGCTGGAAGGAGCATTCTTTTATTGACAGAAAAGATAACGAACCGGACTGTTTTATTAAATAACGCTGATGAATCAGTGCTACTGCTTGGCAGGCATGACAGTCATTTCAAATTAATCGAGGACCGCTTTGAGGTTCGCCTGATTCCTAAAGGTCACGAGTTGATTGTCGAGGGTAGCCCTGAGGATGTGGAAACAATTTATAGTATGCTTCATGAATTGCTTGCCCATATCCGTAAAGGCCATCTCTTGTCGAGCCGTGAATTTGAATATGCCCTGAAATTGACAGAGCAGGGTGAGGTTAATATGATTCGTTCGCTGTTCAGTGATTTAGTGATGGTGACCCATCGTGGCAAGCAAATACGTCCCAAAACAGTCGGGCAAAAACGTTACCTTGAAGCTATTCGCAGCAATGATGTTGTTCTCTCCATTGGTCCGGCAGGGACAGGTAAGACTTACCTGGCCCTCGCCCTGGCGGTTGATGCTTTAAAAAACAAACAGGTTCAGCGCCTGGTATTAACCCGTCCTGCTGTTGAAGCAGGAGAACATTTGGGTTTTTTACCGGGAGATTTTCAGGAAAAGGTTGATCCTTATCTTCGCCCAATCTATGACGGCTTATATGATCTGTTAGGTATTGATACGTTTCAGAAATATCGGGAAAAGGGTATAATTGAAATAGCGCCCCTCGCTTACATGCGGGGGCGGACTCTTGATGATTCATTTGTCATTCTTGATGAAGGCCAGAATGCTACCTCGGAGCAGATGAAAATGTTTCTTACCCGTCTCGGGTTTGGTTCAAAAGCGATTATAACAGGAGATATAACCCAGGTAGATCTTCCAAAGGGATGCTTTTCCGGTTTAGAGCAAGCCCGGCGGATTTTGGCAGAGGTTGAAGGCATTGCCCTGGTTTATCTGAACGAAAAGGATGTTGTCAGGCATCCCCTGGTTCAGAGTGTTATCAAGGCCTACGAAGCTTATGAGGCCAAAGTGGAAAGGGCTAACAATGAAGACAAGAACAATTCTCGGTGATATTTTTAATCGTTCAATTGCCTTTAAGGATAACATTAAGCTGCAGAAGCTTGTCCTGGTTGTGGCTCTTTTTCTAGCTGTCTATGGATTGCTGGTTATTGTCAGTATGCCGGCTCGCTATGATCTTACTGTAGGACGTCCGAGCCCGCGCACTATATATGCTCCCCGTGACTTTGTTGACGAATATACTACTGAACAGTTCAGGGAACAAGCTGCAGATTCAGTGGAAGAGGTCTATAATTATAATCCTGCGGTACTTGAAAGAATTTTAAGGGAAGTCGGGATATTTTTTGATACAGTTTTAGAAATAAAAGATGATCCTGATCTTGAAAGGGAAGAAAAAGTGGAGATGCTTCAGGATGAGATCCCTAAAAAGCTGCCTGCTAGCAGGGTAGAACCGCTGTTGACTGATCGAGACACCTTAAGAGATCTTCAGGAACGCCTGAACAATTCTTTGCAGGAAGTTTTTGAGCAGGGAATATATGAAGGCGAAATAGATTCTACCATGCGCCGACTCTCCCGGGAGATTGCTCTCTACCCCTTTAATGCCGATTTAAAAAGAATTGCCGAGATTATAATTGAGCCATATATTGCTCAAAACATGATCTATGATGCTCAGGCTACCGAGGAAAAAAAAGAATTGGCCAGGAGCGATGTTGAACCGGTAATAATTCTGCGTAATACCCTGATTGTCAGTGAAGGTGAACCGGTTACCGAAAAGCAGCTTGCGCAACTCGAGGCTCTCGGGTTAATTGTAGGGCAGCAGGCAGATTACCTTGGCTATATTGGTTTATTTGTCTTGTTGCTAATTATATTTATCCTGGTTGGCATCTATATGCATATTTTTGTTAATGAAGTTTTTAAAAGCCCCACATTATTACTGCTGATGGGTCTTATTTTCATAATTACCATGCTCTTTTCTGTTGCGGCGACCTTTTTTTCAGGCTACTTGATACCTGTGGCCATGGGTGTGATCTTAATTACGGTTATATTCGGTTATAAGCTGGCGCTGATTATTAATATGGTTCTGGCTCTGATGGTGGGTTTGATTACCGGCGGTGACTTTTCATTTATTATGACAGCCCTGTTGGGTGGTCTGGTTTCTATTTATGCCGTTACACGTTTAAGCCAACGCAGCGATTTGGCCCGGGCCGGATTTTTTGTGGCTGTAACTAATGCTGCCGTTATTATAGCCACCTACCTCTTTTTTGGTAACGTCAGCCTGGAATATGATTCTCTGCTTAATTTTAGCTATAGCATGGCTGCAGGGGTCGGAAACGGTCTTCTGTCATCAGTCGTGGCTATTGGTATGTTGCCTTACCTGGAGAGTTTTTTCGGGGTGTCTACAGCGATTACTTTACTTGAGCTTTCTAACCCGAACCATCCCCTGCTGCGGCAGATGCTTATGAAAGCGCCGGGAACATATTATCACAGCATGATGGTTTCCAACCTGGCAGAAGCTGCTGCGGAATCAGTTAAGGCCAATGCACTGCTGGCCCGGGTAGGTTCTTACTACCATGATATCGGTAAGCTTAAGCGGCCCTTTTTCTTTTCCGAAAACCAATTATCAGGAGAAAATCCCCATACCAAACTATCCCCCAATCTCAGTGCCCTGATTATTGGTGCCCACCCCAAGGATGGAATGGAAACAGGCCGCAAACACCGGCTTCCCGAAGTTATATTGGATATTACGGTTCAACATCACGGCACAAGCATGATTTCCTTTTTCTACCAACAGGCCCTTGAAAACAGCGATCGGGAAAAGGTATCAACCGATAAGTTTCGTTATGAAGGCCCCAAGCCACAAAGTAAGGAAGCAGCGATCATCATGCTTGCTGATGCTATAGAGGCAGGGGTACGTTCACTTTCCAAACCTACGAGCAGCAGGGTTGAAATGATGATCAAGCGGATGATAAAAGAAAAGCTTGATGACGGACAACTGGATCAGTCAGATTTGACCTTAAAAGAACTTGATCAGATCGCAGATGCATTTGTCTATATTATGTCAGGCATTTATCATTCGCGGATTGAATACCCGGAAAAAGCTCTTAAGGCAGAACTTGAAAGGAGTTCAGTCGTTAAGTGAGTGTTAATGTTCAATGCTTAAAAAAAGATCCTGCTATTTCCGGGTTATTTTTAAGCCGGTTAACAGCTGTTCTTGAGCAGCTGTTAGAAGAAGAAAACCTGTCTACAGGTGAGCTAAACGTTGTAATTACAGATGATCACATGCTGCAGCGTCTGAACCGGGATTACAGGAATAAGGATGCCCCGACAGATGTGCTTTCATTCAATTACCTGGATCCCGCCGGCTGCCGACCTTTGCTCGGAAATGAATTTGCAGTTGGCGATATCTATATATCAATTGACAGGGCCTGCGATCAAGCCAAACAAGCAGGTCATGATCTGAAGCGCGAAGTAGCTTTGCTTGCTGTCCACGGTTTGCTGCACCTTTTTGGCTATAACCACAATGCAGACAGTGAAGCCGAAAAAATGCGGAAAAAAGAACAGATCACGTTAGATATACTTGAACAGTTTGTAGCGGGTGATTAATACATGTACAAGGTTATGCGCAGCCTGAAATATGCTTGTTACGGCTTACAATATTGCTTCAAAACCCAGCGCAACATGGTTATTCATGCCCTGATTGGAGTAATCGTGCTGGTCTTTGGAATATATTTACAAGCATCTCTATACGGTATGCTTTTTTTGCTTATGGCCATCATGGCGGTGTTGGTCGCCGAGGCATTTAATACGGCTTTAGAGAAAACAATTGATCTTTATACAAAAGAACGCAGCGGTCTGGCTCAAATTGCCAAAGATGTCGCCGCAGGGGCAGTTTTGCTAACGGCATTTTTTGCCGTATTAGTCGGATTGGTAGTGCTTGGTCCGCCACTCTGGCAAATAATCAGGAGCCAGTTGCTTTAATAGTATATAAAGAGAAATGCCGTGATGGAGGGGTTTAAATGCTTAAGTCTGAAAAGTCGGGTCGTCTTCAGTTTATTAAAGACAAGTTGCTCTTTTTGATTCTAATTATTCTGTTGTTCAATACATTCCTAATTGCACTTGGATACCATTTTGCTGTTTCCCGCTTTGCGGGCGGTGATTCAATCTTGTTATATAAGCAGGAATTAGCACATGACCTCTCTGGTTACAGCCAACGCCTGGCCCGCAATCTTGAAGTATATGATCTGCCGTCAGTCAGGGATGCCCTGGCTGAATATGACTATGAAGTAGAACTTGCTACCGGTAGTGATGAACTGATCGAGGTAATTATTAACCAGGGACGGTTGGTACAGGAAATAATTCATGCTGAAGCTGACTCCAGGTTAAAGGAGAGAGTATTAATTGCCGTTAACAATGACATAAGGGTACAGGATACAAAAGAGAATACACGCCTGGTTATCAGTATTGTTGATGGTCAGCTGAGTGTTTTTCCTGAACAATTTTTGGGAAAAGGAACAGTCAAGCACATTAATCAAATATTTTCACCTAACCGTTACCATAGCAGCCAGATTATATATATCGAGGTTGAAAATGGGGTTGGTCAGCTGGTTTTTCCTCATACCTTTGAAGATCATGTCAGGGTGTTAAGTGATGACCTCAGTTCTATGCGGATAAGCCTTCATGAAACCAGGGTCAGAGCCGGATTAGCAGAAATGGTCGGGCCGGGAATAATTCTCCAGGTTTACGATGCTGAAAATGGAAGGGGTAGTGATTCGCTGGTTCATGATGCCGATATCAGGGATTTAGTAAATGAACTCTTTAGCTCAGGCGCCAGTGGTATAAGCGTAGGCAACCAGAGATTGACAGCTACCAGCGCAATTCGCTGTATCGGACCATTAATCATGGTTAATCACAAGCAAATTGCGGCTAACCCAGTTATTATTCAGGCTGTCGGTGATCCGGAACTTTTAAAAAGCGGCCTGCAAATAATTACTGGCGAATTGAAAAAGAATCGAGGATTGCGCTTTGAAATCAGCGCTTCCGGTTTTATTAAACTGCCTGCATATATTTACAGCGAATAACATATGAGGTGTCAGGATGAAACCAGAAACATTGCTCGCAGCGGCGCGGGCCTCCCGGTTAAGAGCATATGCCCCTTATTCCCGGTTTCCTGTCGGAGCGGCCCTGCTTACCGGTGAAGGGACTGTTATTACGGGGGCCAATATCGAAAATTCTTCTTATGGTATGACTGTCTGTGCCGAACGGGTAGCAATATTTACAGCTATTCATGCCGGGTACAGGGACTTTAAAAAGATTGCCGTTGCTGCCGATAGCACCCCTCCGTCATCCCCCTGCGGAAGTTGCCGGCAGGTGCTCTGGGAGTTGGCCGGTAACCTTGAAGTGATCATGGGTAACTTGGACGGGGAATTGACCATATCAAATCTTTCCGCACTTCTTCCGCAACCTTTCGGGTCAGCGTCCTGGGGTGATAATCCGGTTACTGAAATAGAAATGGAAAAAAGCGAAGAAAACTGGCGCATCTCAGTATCTTTTCACCCGGTTGGCTACGTCATTAGTGATTACGATGCACCGCAGACGATACCCTCAAATTATAAAGAGTTGCTTTCACAGGTAGTCATAGAACCGGAATTGGAAGAGGGCTTATATCGGCTGGAAGCAGAAAAGGAAATCAATGTTATATCTTACCTGCACAGGGCTAAAGGATACACCCTTAAAGAGAAGCGCAGCGGTAGAGGCAATCAAATCTACGGTGTT